>NZ_JAPWHT010000017.1:0-49749 GCF_027270795.1 Streptomyces sp. ActVer | reverse complement strand
TGAAAGACAAAAGCCAGGGGCGCAGCCCCGCTTTCAGGGGCGCGGGGGACTGCGCGCTCAGCCGAAACGCACCCGCACCCGACACACCACGCCGACCCCCACCCACCCAGGGGCGCGGGGAACTGCGCGGCCAGCCCCCACCCACCCGCACCCGACACACAAGCCGGCGGCAGCCAAGCCGCACCCGACACACGACTTGCCAGGGGCGTCCCCCAGGTGTGCTCTGGAAGGCAGGGGCGAACGAGAGGAGTGCCCGATGACTCACGCGGCACCCGCACCACGCACACCCACCGCCGCCACAAGAACGGCCGCGGCCTCCGCGAAACTCGCGATCCCGGCGCTCGGCGGCATCATCTACGGCTTCTGGACATCCGGAATCGACCGCCACTCGGGCCCGATCACCGGCTGGAACGTCCTCCTGGGCGTCGTCTCGGCGGTCCTGTTCGCCGTGGTCGCCCAGGGCATCCACACCGTCGCCCCACGCCTCCCCCGGGAGGCCCGGGCCCTCACGTGGGCGGTGTTCGCGGGCATCTCGTTCGGGTTCCTCTACAGCCTCACGGACGCCAGCATCCTCAAGTCCTCGGGCATCTCCCTCGTGATCGCCGCCGGCGTGTTCGCGATGGTGTTCTACCGCTACTACACGACCGAGGACTGAACCGGCGGACGACGGCGAACGACGTACACCGGCCTGTGCCCATCGGGCACAGGCCGGTGTACGTGTGCGGGTGGCCCGGGCCTCACCCACATCTCCCCGTCCCGGGCCACCCGTTCTCCTCGGACTCACCGCCCGCCGGGCACCCACTCCCAGCCCGAGCCCGAGGCGTCCCAGGAGCCGGAGAAGCTCCAGCTCCACGAACCGGACGCGCTCCAGGAGCCGGAGGAACTCCAGGAACCGTCGTCGCAGCCGTTGCAGCCCCCCGAACCGTCGCGCCACCGGTCCTTCCAGTCCCCCTCGCCGGGGTCGGAGCACCGCGGCACCCCCGCCCCGCCGATGTCCACGAACGCGGCACTCGCCCAGGCACGCGCCCCGACGAGCCAGTACCAGTGCGGGTTGCCGAACACGTGCGTGCCGCGCGCCACGCAGGCGACCCGGTCCTGGCTGCCCGGCGAGAGCCGCGCGAGTACGGCCGAGCCGGTGTCGGGACGGGCCCGCACATTCAGGTCGCCGCGGGAGACGACGGTGCCCCACACCGGATCCTCGGAGCCGCCGCGACCGGAATTTCCTGCCGCCGAACCGGCGGAAGCCGTGCCGCCCGCCGTCGCCGTACCGGCGGCGGCCACCGTCAGCACACTGCCGCTGACCAGGGCGATCGCAAGGGTCCGCAGGGCCGGAGTGATGCCCATGATCGGCCTCCTTCTCCCCGCCTCCGTCCCCAGAACCAGGAAACACCCGTTCGGGTGAACCCTCCACCGGAGCCCAGGGAGAACGACGGAGAAATCTCCTGCCTCCCCGCCGATGAGTTTTCGTGCGCCCCAGGGTCTGCATCTCGAGACCGATCGAGGACTGCATCGACAGACCGATGCTCTTCGGGCCCCGCGGACGCACCCTGAGAGCTACGGAAGCGCCGCGAGAGACCTCGAAGACCTCGAAGACCTCAAGGACCTCGAAAACCGACAGCAGGGACGAGAGAACGACGCGGATGGGCGGACCGACATGACGAGCAAGAACCGCACCGGCCAATGGGCCGGGCCGGCCGTCGAGACCGCGGGTCTGGTGAAGACCTTCGGCGACAACCGCGCCGTCGACGGCGTGGACCTGCGCATCGAGGCCGGCACCGTGTACGGCCTGCTCGGTCCGAACGGAGCCGACGCCGCGAGCGGCTGCTGAGGCAGGCCCTCGACGCGGACATCCAGCTGGAGCCGGACCCGGTGGCACTGACGGCCCGGGTCGGCAACGGTCCGGCATGGGGGTCCCCCCAGACGGAGTCCGGGGGGAGGCGCAGGGGCCGCCGAGAAGGCGTCCCGTGCCCTCGCCGAGCTGGCCCACGCGGGCATCACCGTCGACAACTTCTCCCTGGGCCGGCCGAGTCTCGACGAGGTGTTCCTCGCCCTCACCGGCAAGTCCGACCACGCGGAGACCTCACCCCAGCCGCCGACGAAGCAGACACGGCAGCAGAGGCCACGGCATGAGCACCGCGACCAAGCCCACCAACGGCACGGACACCGCCGACCTCGCGCCGGTCAGCACCGAGAGCCTGGCCGCGCTGCTCGTCGCCACCGAGCGCCCGCCGCGGCCGAACGCGATCCGGACGTCCCTCACCTTCGGCTGGCGCGCGATGCTCAAGATCAAGCACGTGCCCGAGCAGCTCTTCGACGTGACGGCGTTCCCGATCATGCTGGTGCTGATGTACACGTATCTGTTCGGCGGCGCCCTGGCGGGCTCCCCGCGCGAGTACATCCAGTACCTGCTGCCCGGCATCCTCGTCATGTCCGTCACCATGATCACGATGTACACGGGCCTCGCGGTCAACATCGACATCGAGAAGGGTGTCTTCGACCGCTTCCGCTCGCTGCCCATCTGGCGTCCGTCGACGCTGGTCGGCTATCTGCTCGGGGACGCCCTGCGCTACGCGATGGCGTCGGTCGTGATGCTGTCGGTGGGTCTGATCATGGGCTTCCGCCCGGACGGCGGCGTCCAGGGAGTGGTCGGCGGGGTGCTCCTCCTGATCGTCTTCTCCTTCGCCTTCTCCTGGGTGTGGACGATGTTCGGCCTGCTGCTGCGCACGGAGAAGTCGGTGATGGGCGTCAGCATGATGATCCTGTTCCCGCTGACCTTCCTGAGCGACAGGCGTCTCCTCCCGCCGCCTGCGCCAAGAGTTCCCCGATCTGGTACGCCACTACTGGCGGGCCAGCAAACTCTGGTCCGGTTCCTACTTCGCCGGCACCGTCGGCGGCGCCCCACTCTCCGTGGTCAAGCAGTACATCGAACGGCAGAACCGGCCTGTGTGAGCATCGCCCGGCTCCGCCGGGACCAGCCATCGCGGCGCTCCGCGCCACGAGCGAGGAACACGTCATCCGGCTCCGCCGGACAAGAACCTGCGACGCTCCGCGTCGCAGCCATCAGATTCGCTTCACCACCGGGCTGAAGCCCGATGCACTGCGAATAAATCCCGGTAGCGCGGTTCCACCACCACACACTCTCCCGGGGGCCCGATGTCCCCCGGAAGAACGCAATCCAGGCCCGGATGCAGTCACCCCGGCCGTGCCCCGATGGCGGGGGTCACGGCCGGGGTTCTTCCTTGAGGGGTGCGGAAAGTCCTCTCGGCGCTGCTGATCGTGCTCGCCTGCGTCCTCGTGCCGCTGGGCGGGCTTTCGGCATGGGCGAAGTACGAGATCGGCGACACCGGACGGTACGTCGACACGATGGCGCCCCTCGCCGCCGGGCCCGACGTACAGAGCGCGATCGCCGACTCGGTCACCGACGGGGTCATGAACCAGATCGAGGTCGGACCGCTGGAGAGCGAGGTCCGCGCGTACGTGCGCAGGGCGGTGCGGTCCTTCACCGGTACGGAGGCCTTCCGCGCCGCCTGGAACACGGCGAACCGGGCCGCCCACGACGCCGTCCTGCGGGCCCTGCGCAGCGGCCGCGAGGGTGCCGTCACTCTCGACCTGGCACCGGTCACCCAGCAGCTGAAGTCGAAGCTGTCCTACGACCGCGTCCCGTTGGCGAACCGCATCCCCGTCGAGCACACCGAGATCACGGTCCTTGAGGCGCAGGAGCTGAGCACGCTCCGAAAGGGGTTCCACGTGCTGGAGATCGCGGGCTTCTGGCTCCCTATCGCGGCGGTCGCCCTGGCCGTCGGCGGCATCCTGCTGGCCGTACGCCGCCGCCAGGCCGTCACGGCCACGGCACTCGGCATGGCCCTGGGCGCCGCCCTGCTGGCCCTCTCCACGGTCATCGGCCGCGCCCTGACGCTCGCCGACCTGCCCACCCATGTGTCCCGGGCGGCGGCGGGCACGGTCTACGACGCCCTGACCTCGACCCTTCGCACGGCCACCTGGTTCATCCTGGCCCTCGGCCTCACCGTCGCCGCCGCGACCTGGCTCATGGACCACCGCGCGCGACGTCGCGAAGCGTCCGCAGCGCCTGCCCCAGCGCCGGCACCGGAACCGACGCGAGCCCGGGCCTGACGGCGTCCGGCGCCGCCTGCGCCCCCACCGCGAAGACGGGCCCCGGTGTGACCGCGATCCCGCGCGCCGCCGCGGCCGCCGTGAAGGTGTCCGCACGCCACGGCGACGGCAGCTCCCACCAGGCGTAGTACGCACACGGATCGGCGCGGACGGCGAATCCGTCGAGCAGTTCCGCGACGACCCGCTGCCGCCGGGCGGCGTCCGCACGCCGGTCGGCGACCAGCCGGTCCACGACCCCGTCCTGGATCCACCGCGTCCCCGCCTCCAGCGCGAACCGTCCCGCCGTCCACCCGCCCGACCGCAGTGCCCCCGCCGCCGCCTCGACGCGCCCCTCGGGCACGACGAGAAAGCCGACGGTCAGCCCGGGCGCGACCCGCTTGGACAGCCCGTCGACGACATGGACGCGCTCGGGGGCGTACGCGGCGAACGGCACACCCTCCTCGTGCAGGAACGACCAGATCCGGTCCTCCACCACAGGCAGCCCCAACTCCCGCACCACCTCGGCGAGTTCACGCTTGCGCGCGTCCCCCATCGTGGCCGAGGTGGGATTGTGCAGGGTCGGCTGGACGTACAGGGCGGAGAGCGGAGCGGAGCGGTGGGCGGCGGCGACGGCCCCGGGCAGCAGCCCTTCCCCGTCCGTCTCCAGCGGTACGAGCACGCACCCGATCCGCGCCGCGATCTCCTTGACCAGCGGATACGTCAGCGCCTCGACCCCCACCCGCCCGCCGGGCCGTACCAGCGAGGCGAGCGCGCCCGCGATGGCCTGCCGTGCGTTCCCGGCGAAGAGGAGCTGCTCCGGGTGGGGCCGCCACCCCGATCCGGCCAGCAGCCCGGCGGCGGCCTCGCGTGCGGAGGCGGTCCCGGTGGCGGGAACCGTACGGGTCACCTCCCCCAGCACATCGGCCCGCAGCAGCGGCACGAGTCCGCCTGCCAGGAGCTCCGACTGCCCTTCCACGGACGGGTAGTTGAGCTCCAGGTTCACGACCGCCGCGGTCGCCGGCTCGGCGAGGGCCCGTCCCGACGGCACCGGCGCCGCCCGTACGAAGGTGCCGCGCCCGACCTCCCCGACGACGAGGCCCCGCCGCACCAACTCCCCGTACACACGCCCGGCGGTGGACCCCGCGATGCGCCGCCGCTTCGCGAACACCCGCTGCGGCGGCAGCCGTTCACCGGCCTTCAGCCGTCCCGTGAGGATCTCCTCGGCCAGCCGGTCGGCGATCCGCCGATAGTCCTCCACGCCCACCCCTCCCTGGATTGCACCGAGGGCAAAGATCTTATTGCACCGAGGAGTTCCCGGAATCTAGGGTCCTGAACATGGCTCCCTTCCTCCTGTACGAGGACAAAGGCGCGCATGCCTCAACCTCGGTGCCCCTTGTCCTGATCCACGGCCACCCCTTCGACCGCACCATGTGGGCCCCGCAGGTGGCCGCCTTCTCCCCGGACCGCCGGGTGATCGCCCCTGACCTGCGCGGCTACGGCAGGTCCCCGGTGGTACCCGGGGTGACCCCGCTCGCCACGTTCGCCGAGGACATCGCGGCCCTCCTCGACGACCTGGGCGTACGCGAGTTCGCGCTGGCCGGTCTTTCCATGGGCGGCCAGATCGTCATGGAGTGCTACCGGCAGTTCCCCGAGCGCGTCCGGGCGCTGGTCCTGGCGGACACGTTCCCGGCGGCCGAGACCCCGGCCGGCAAGAAGTCCCGCAACGACATGGCCGACCGCCTGCTCCGCGAGGGCATGCGGCCGTACGCCGACGAGGTCCTGCACAGGATGGTGTCCCCGTACGCCCACCCGGACGTGGCGGCCCACGTGCACCGCATGATGACCTCCACGTCCCCCGAGGGCGCGGCGGCCGCCCTGCGGGGGCGGGCGGAACGGCCCGACTATGGCGAACTGCTGACCCGCGTCACCGTTCCGACGCTGGTGGTGGTCGGCGAGGACGACGAGTACACGCCTGTGGCGGACGCGCGGGCCATGCACGCGGCGATCCCGGGCTCCGTGCTCCAGGTCGTTCCGCAAGCGGCCCACATGCCGAACCTGGAACAGCCGGAGCAGTTCAATGCGGCCCTGGCGGCCCTTCTGGGCCGCCTCTGAACAGGCCGTACGTCGACTGCGGGCCGGTGGGGGTTGCTCGCGCAGTTCCCCGCGCCCCCAAAGGCAAAAGCCAGGGGGCGCAGCCCCGCTTTTCGGGGGCGCGGGGAACTGCGCGACCAGCCACGACGCACCCGCACCCGGCAGCAGCCCTCAACCGTCCCCCCGCATCCCCCGTCTTTAAGGGAGGATCCAGCAAACGGAAGGGGGCGAATTTGCGCAGCGCAACGGCTGAGACAGACGAGTGGACGGACGACGTCCCGGTGTCCCGCCACGGCGGAACCCGGGCCGGCGCCTGGTTCGCCGCACTCCTGCTCGTCGGCGTGAGCACAGTCGTCGGGTGCCGCATCGCGGACACCGACGGCATCACCCCCGTACCCCAACTGCTCGCGTTCCTGCCCTGGCTCCTCGCCCCCACCACCGTCGCCCTCCTCTTCGCCGCCCTCACCCGCTGGCGCCTCGGCCTCGTCTGGAGCCTGGCCGTGCTCGCCGCGCTCGCCTGGTACATCGAGCCGTACGGAAAGACGTCGCAGCCCAAGGGCGCCCCGGTCGCCGAACTCCGCGTACTCACCTCGAACGTCGAGTTCGGCCAGGCCACGGACGAACTCATCGACGCGATCAGGGACCAGCGCCCCGACCTCGTCTTCGTCCAGGAATGCGAGTACGGATGCGAGGAGAAGTTGCAGCAGGCCTTCGGAAAGGACACGGGGAGCAAGGGGGACAACGCAGGCGGTGCCGTGGGCAAGGGCTCCTATCCCTATCGGCAGGTGGTCGAGGGCGCGGGCTCCGACGGTTCGGTCATCCTCAGCCGCCATCCCCTCAAGCCGGCCGCGGGCATCCCCGCGACGATGGGCATGCCCGGTGCCACGGCCGACGTGAAGGGCCACGAGATCCGGCTCCAACTGGCCCATCCCATGCCGCCGCTGCCGACGAACCTGTCCACCTGGCGCGAGGAACTGTCCGACCTCCGCGACTACGCGGCGGCGAACCGCACCCGCCCCACCGTCCTCGCGGGCGACTTCAACGCCTCCCAGGACCACGCGGCCTTCCGCCGGATCCTGGACGCCGGCTTCGGGGACGCCGCCCGCCTCACCGGCGACGCCCGCACGCCGAGCTGGCCGGCCCGGACGGCCCCGCCTCTCGGCGCCCAGATCGACCACGTCCTCGTGTCCCGGGACTTCTCGGCGAACCGGGCCCGATTCCTGGACCTCGGAAACACGGACCACCGGGCGCTCGTCGTGGACCTGACTCTCTTCAAGAACTCGTAGATCAGCGGCAGTTGCTGACGCCGGGCCGAAAAGGCGACGCGGGCCGCCCCTGTGCAGGAGGGACGGCCCACGTCAGTGGGGGGTGGGTGGTGCATCCAGGGGGGACCTACCGGTCCTGGTTCACCTTCGCCAGTGCCTTCGCGAGGCCGTTGACCCACAGCTGGTCGACGCGGGCCCGCTCGGCCGAGTTCGGGTTCGCGTTCGTGCAGGAGGTGCCGGGTCCGCCGCCCGACATCAGCTCGCTGCAGGGCCCGGTGTAGCGGTCGGGGAGCCCGAGCACGTGCCCGGTCTCGTGGGCGGTCACGCGCGTGGAGTCGTACTGCTCGTTCTGCGCGTAGTCGAGGAAGATGTAGCCGCTGCCGTGCCCGTCCGTGGAGGCGTACGAACCGCGTGAGTCGTTGCCCTCGCGGTACGTGAAGTCGGCGTTGGAGCCGGACTGGAGCTTCACGTTCGAGACGGAGCTGTTCCAGATCTGGGTGCTGCGGGCTATCTCGGCGCTGAAGGAGGGCGCGGAGGAGGCGTTGTAGACGACGGTGACGGCGGCGGCCTTCGGGTTCGCGGCGCGCTTCTCGGCCACGGACTTCAGCACCGCGTCGAAGAACGCCTTGTTGGCCTTGGCCTCCTCGCCGGAACCGTCGTAGCCCGCGAAGGGGGCGGCCGGAGCGACGGGTGCGGGCGCCGCGGAGGCCGGGACGGCCCCGAGCACGGCGGCCGTGAGGCCGAGCCCGACCGCGGCCGAGAGAACGGGTGTGGACAGACGGGTGGACAGTCGCATCGATGACTCCTTGAGTGGGGGGTGAAGTCGTCATCGGTGAGTGTCTGCGTCTGTGGGGCAGCTGTGATGATGGCAATCGGAGATAGGACGCAGCTATCACCCGGTCGGAAACGATCATCTATGGTCGATCAATGATCACTTACCGATCAGTATCCAACCCAACTCGCCCCCATCAGTTGGGGTTTGTGCGTCTGGTGCGGCCCGTGCGGCCGTCCTAGGCTCACCGCATGGAGCTCGAGGTGAGGCACCTCCGCGCACTGTGCGCCATCGCCGACACCGGCAGCCTGCACCGGGCGGCCCGGCAACTCGGCGTGGCCCAGCCCTCGTTGAGCACCCAGCTCAAGCGCATCGAGCAGGAGCTCGGCGGCCCGCTCTTCCTCCGCGAACGCACCGGCTGCCGGCCGACCCCGCTCGGCCGTGTCGTCCTGGGCCGCGCCCGCCCGCTGGTGGCCGAAATGCGTGCCCTGGTCGCGGAGGCGCGGGCCGCCGCGAAGGACGACGACGGTCCCCAGCTCCGGATCGGCTCCACCGCGAGCCGCGCCCTCGCGGGCTGGCTGCGGCGGCTGCGCGCGCGGCAGCGGGAGCCGGTCCTCCAGATGGACGTCTCCCCGAACGCGCTGCTGCGCATGCTCGCCGACGGCCGGCTCGACGTCGCCTACGTGCACGAGGTGGAGGGCTGTCCGCTGCGCGTGCCGGAGGGGCTGGCCCTGCGTGTCCTGGTCGAACGCGAGCCGCAGTTCGTCTCCCTGCCCGCCGACCATCCGGCGGCCGCGCGCTCGGAGGTTCAGCTCTCCGACCTGGCCGAGGACCGCTGGATGATCGATCCAACGGTGGACGGCGAGTGGGACGCGGTGCATCGGATGCTGCGGGCGGCGGGGCTCAGTCCCCGTGTGCTGCACGGGGATTACCACACGGCCGCGTCACTCGTCTCGACCGGTGAGGTCGTCACGGTGTGCCAGCCGACGTGTCAGCCCGGGCCGGCGATGGCGGTTCGGCGGATTCAGGGGGATCCGCTGGGTGTGCGGCTTTTGCTCGCGGCGCGTACGGAGGGGGAGTTGGACTCTGTTTTTCCGGGGCTGTGGGAGGCGTACTCGGAGGTTGCCCGGGAGGCGCCGGGGTATCGGGAGTGGCTGGATCGGGTGGGTGTTTGAGGTGCGGTCGTGTGTCGGGTGCGGGCCCGGTGGGGGCTGGTCGCGCAGTTCCCCGCGCCCCTAAAAGACAAAAGCACCAGGGGGTGCCCTCTTCTTGGAGAGGGCACCCCCTGTTGTGGGTCAGGTGCCGATGTCGCAGCCGTCCTTGCGCCAGACCGCCACTACCGACGGGCGGACGATCTTGCCGGGGCCGTCGGGCCAGATGCTGGCGGGGTTCTCGACGGTTGCGCCGGTGATCTCGCCCGGGTGCTGGACCGCGACGAGGACGCGAACGGCCGCCCGGGTGTGAGCCGGTCGAGCCGATCAACGGCAGCAGGTTGCGCACGTTCACTCCCCTATGTCTGTGTCCGGCGTGACGCTATGGGCACGCACGTTCACAGGCGCAGCCGTGAGGTGAACGGCGGGTGAACCCCCGGAGTCCGCAGGGGAGTCGAGGCAAAGGGAAGGTAAGGGGACCCTAACTTGGAGGCCATAATCGACCCTGCCCAAGATCTCCAAATCCTGCGGCTAACCTTACGTGTCCGTCCTGGCCAGGGATTGACGGAACCAACTCATGCGAAGGGTTGCGCACATGGGCATTCTCACCCGCCTGCGGAATGCGTTCGGAAAGTCACGCAAGGGGGACGCTGCCGCTGCTGCCGCCACCCCTGCCGCCGAGCCGAGCGTGCCGGCGGCCCGACAGGAGACGGCTCCCGAGCCGGTGCCTACGGCGGCCGAGCCGAGCTCACCGGCCGAGCCGGCTCAGCCGGAGGCCATGGTGCCGGCCCCCGCCACCGAGCCCAAGGCCTCAGTGGTGGAGGACCTGGTTTCGGCGGCCTTCGACAATGTGACGGTCCCGAAGCAGGCGTCTCCGACGGCAGAACCGGAAACGAAGCCTGAGCCGGCTGAAAAGGCCAAGGCCAAGCCGGTGGTCGAGGCGGAGCCGGTGGCAGAGCCGACGGCTGCGGCGGAGCCGGTCGCCGAGACCGAGCCGGTGGCCGAGGCTGAGCCGGTTGCGGAAGTCGAGCCTGAGCCGGTCGCCGAGACCGAGCCGGTGGCCGAGGCTGAGCCGGTTGTGGAAGCCGCGCCCGAGCCGGTTGTCGAGGCCGAGGCCGAGCCCGTCGTCGAGGCTGAGCCCGTCGTGGAAGCCAAGGCCGAGCCCGTGGCCGAGGCCGTCGTCGAACCCGAGCCGGTCGTCGAGCCCGAGGCCGAGGTGAAGCCCGAGCCCGTCGTGGAGGCGGAAGCAGTGGCGGAGACCAAGGTCGAACCTGTGGTCGACGCCGAGCCGGAGGCCAAGGTCGAGGCCGAGCCCGAGCCGGTCGTCGAAGCCGAGCCCGAGCCCGTCGTCGCCGACGTGACCCCGGAGCCCGAGCCGGTCGTCGAGCCCGAACCCGAGACCGTGGTTGCCGAGGCCGTCCCCGAAGCCGAGCCCGTGGTTGCCGAGGTCACCCCCGAGGCCGAGCCCGTCACCGCGCAGGCGGATGAGCCCGCGGCCGCCGACGGTGATGAGGACCCACAGGGGCCACTCGCAGCCGACGACGAAAGCGTCACGGGCGGTGCGGGTGGGAAATCCGGCGCGGACGAAGGCGAAGCCGAGTCCGGGGAGGCGGCTCCCGCCACCACCCTCACCCAGGTGAAGGCCCACGCCCCCGGCCTCCTCACCGCCTACAACGCCGCCACCTCCGCCCTCGAAAAGCACAACCTCACCGGCATCCGCGCCAAGGTCTACCTCGTCCTCGACCGCTCCGCGAGCATGCGCCCGTACTACAAGGACGGCTCCGCCCAGGCCCTCGGCGAACAGACCCTCGCCCTGGCCGCCCACCTGGACCCCACCGCCACGGTCCACGTCTTCTTCTTCTCCACCGAACTGGACGGCACCGGCGAACTCGCCCTCCCCGACCACGAGAACAAGATCGACGAACTCCACGCAGGCCTCGGCCGCATGGGACGTACGAGCTACCACGCCGCCGTACAGGAAGTCCTCACCCACCACGAGAAGTCGGACGCCCCCACGGCCCCGGCCCTCGTGATCTTCCAGACGGACGGCGCCCCGGACGCCAAGACCCCCGCGACCCAGTCCCTCACGGACGCGGCCAAGAACCACCCCGGCGTGTTCTTCTCCTTCATCGCGTTCGGCGAGCAGGACAACAAGGCCTTCGACTACCTCCGCAAGCTCAAGACGGACAACACCGCGTTCTTCCACGCGGGCCCGACCCCGCGCGAGCTCACGGACACGGAGGTCTACGAGGGCGTACTGGCGAACTGGCGCCCGTAGCCCCGCAGGAAGACCCAGCAGGAACAACCAGGAACACCCAGCAGCACCCACCGGGCCGCCCGCCTCCCACCCCTTGAAAGGGGGAGCGGGCGGCCCACCCATGTCGGCTACGATTTCAAGGTTCGTAAGACGGTCGACGATCGAAGCATCACCCACCGAACCGTCACCCCACGTAACGACCCGGGAGCAGCCCGCAATGGCTCGACACCTCATCACCAGCGCCCTTCCGTACATCAACGGGATCAAGCACCTGGGCAACATGGTGGGGTCCATGCTCCCGGCGGACGTGTACGCCAGGTACCTCCGCCAGCGCGGCCACGACGTCCTCTACATCTGCGCGACGGACGAGCACGGCACCCCGGCCGAACTGGCGGCGAAGGAGCGGGGCCTCCCGGTCGACGAGTTCTGCGCCCAGGCCCACGATGCCCAGAAGGCGGTCTACGACGGCTTCGAGCTGGCCTTCGACTACTTCGGCCGCAGCTCCAGCCCGCAGAACCGCGAGATCACCCAGCACTTCGCCCGCCGCCTGAACGAGAACGGCTTCATCGAGGAGCGCGCGATCCGCCAGGTGTACTCCCCGGTGGACGGCCGCTTCCTCCCGGACCGTTACGTGGAGGGCACCTGCCCCCACTGCGGCTACGACAAGGCCCGCGGCGACCAGTGCGAGAACTGCACCCGCGTCCTGGACCCGACCGACCTGATCAACCCCCGCTCGGCGATCTCCGGTTCGACGGATCTGGAGGTCCGGGAGACGAAGCACCTCTTCCTCCTCCAGTCGAAGCTCCAGCACGAGGTCGAGGAGTGGGTGGCGCGAACCTCCGAGAAGGCTCCGGAGTGGCCGCAGCTGGCCTCCTCCATCGCCCGCAAGTGGCTGAACGAGGGTCTGCACGACCGCGCGATCACCCGTGACCTCGACTGGGGCGTCCCGGTCCCGGCGGACACCTGGCCGGAGCTGGCCGCCGAGGGCAAGGTCTTCTACGTCTGGTTCGACGCCCCGATCGAGTACATCGGCGCGACGAAGGAGTGGTCCGACAAGGACCCGGAGAACCGCGACTGGAAGTCCTGGTGGTACGAGGCGGACACGGGCGAGAACCCGGTCCGCTACACGGAGTTCATGGCGAAGGACAACGTCCCGTTCCACACGGTGATGTTCCCCGCCACGGAGCTGGGCGTGCGCGAGCCGTGGAAGAAGGTCGACTACGTCAAGGCCTTCAACTGGCTGACGTACTACGGCGGAAAGTTCTCCACGTCCCAGAAGCGCGGCGTCTTCACCGACCACGCCCTGGAGATCCTCCCCGCCGACTACTGGCGCTACTTCCTGATCGCCAACGCCCCGGAGTCGGACGACTCGTCCTTCACCTGGGAGCACTTCACGGCCACGGTGAACAAGGACCTGGCGGACACCCTCGGCAACTTCGTCAACCGAGTCCTCTCCTTCTCCAAGAAGCGCTTCGGCGAGGAGGTCCCGGCGGGCGCGGAGGCGGGCGAGCCCGAGACGAAGCTGGGCGAGGAGATCGCGGCCCTTCTCTCGGAGTACGAGACCCAGATGGAGGCCCTCCAGTTCCGCAAGGCCGCGGCCGCCCTGCGCGCCCTGTGGTCGGCGGGCAACTCCTACCTGGAGGAGAAGGCCCCCTGGCTGGAGATCAAGACCAACCCGGACGGCGCGGCCCTCACCCTCCGCGTCGCGATGAACCTCATCCACCTCTACTCGGTCATCTCCGAACCCTTCATCCCGGCCTCCTCCAAGGCGATGCGCTCGGCATTCGCCCTCCAGGACGACACGGCGACCTGGGCGACGGAGGCCGAGGCGAAGTCCCTGACCTTCCTCCCCGCCGGCACCCCCTTCACGGTCCCCCCGGTCCTCTTCGCCAAGATCACGGACGAGGACCTGGAAACGTACAAGGAGCGCTTCGGCGGCGCACCGGAGCAGTGACCCCGGAGTAGTACGAACACAGCCCCGCGCATCCGGAAACGGGGTGGCCGGACGTCATGGCCGTACGACGTCCGGCCACCCCGTTTCCAAGGCGGTCACACCGGTCACCATCTCGGACGACGTCCTGGGGACGATCACCGATGACGTGACGCAGTGCGGCACCTCGTGAAGTGCCTGTTTGCGAACCTCCGCGCTGCAGGCAGCGTCCGATGGACGCGCACCAGCGGTCGTCGGCGCCGTGGCCAGGACCGCTGGGATTGCCCGGAGGGCGTGCCGGAGTCTTGTTGGCCGCTCGCGAACCCCTGACAGATGTCAGGACCGTGGGTATGCCGAATCCTTCATCCTCAAGAGGCTGCTCCGGAATTGCTGGCTGACGGCGCGTCCGAACCCGAACTCACCTCACCTCGGACACACCGATCAAGACGGCATTCAAACATTCATTCGAATAGGGGGAACTGATGCGCGTCTTCATCCGTGCGCTGGCGGTGCTGGCCGTCGCCGCAGCGTTAATCACCGGATCGCTCACCTCAGCGACGGCGGCGCCGACCCGCTCCAACTCAACCGATGCGACTTTGCTGGCTGATGTCTTCCGACTCGTCAATCGCGGCACCGGGCGCTGTCTCGACGCTTTCTGGTCCGGCGGCGGCGGCAACGGCAACGGCGTCGGGCTGTGGGACTGCAACGACGGCGTCACCGAGCAGTGGCGGCTCGTCGCTTCGGGCAACCCCGGCTATCCCTACGCTCTCGTGAACCAGCGTCAGACGCCGGAAGGTAATCGCTGCCTGGATTACCCTGCCGAGTCCCAAGGCGCCATCGGCTGGCAGTTCAAGCTATGGGACTGCAACGGTTCGGCGTCGCAGGATCTTAAGCTGGTGCCTGCCGGTAACTTCTACAAGATCTACGTGGAGCGCAACGGGACCGCGCCGATGGACGCCTATGCCAGCAGCGGTGGCCTCAATGGCAACCCGGTCGGCATCTGGAACGAGACGGGCAGCCCCCTGCAGCACTGGACGTTGCAACCATACTGAGTCGTGTCGGGGACTGGCGCGGTGGCTGCCGCTCCGTTTCCAGTCCCCGACCCTGCTCAGCTTGGCTCTGTCGGAAATCTTGGAACTTCCCGGTGCGCCAGCATGATCAGCGGGCGTGCTCGGTGCTGTTTCGCAGGCCGATGCAGTTGTCGAGGTGTCCGTTGTCGCTCCGTCCCCGTTCCGGTGAGCACGCTCAGGCAGTGGAGACCGGACCGTCGTCCTGATCGAACGAGTCCCCGGCCCGACTCCGCCGACGCTGTCGGTTGAACCGGGAACCCTCATGACGTCGGTCTCCGAGACGTGGTCGTGGACTTGGAGACCGACGTTGTCGGACGGTGCCGGGGTGTCCGGGGCGGCCAGGTCCCCGGCCGCCTCGACGGTCATGTAGGTGCGCACCTCGGGGATGGTCAGATGGCTGGGGATCGTGACGACGTCGGCCATCGTGAACTCTCCGATGACGGCCCGGGTGCCCATCGGTTCGGGGAAGGGCCACTTCAGGGTGGGCAGGGCGTCGTTGTGGTACTCCAGCTTCCCGTTCGTGTGGCGGACGCGCCGCCCGTTGCGCCGCTCCCGGGAGATCCTGCCCGCCTCGCGGGTCCCGGGCGTGGGGTGCCAGCTGTTCAGGCCGTACGCGACGTGCGCCTCGTCGGCCGTCGTCCAGTCGCCCATCGCGGCGGTGACCAGCAGGTCGCCGAGGCCGCCGTAGAAGGCCATCGCTGGGACGATCACCGCTCCGGCGGCGCGGGCGCGGTCCGTGAAGTGGGCGAACGTGTCGGCGTTGGCCTCGATCTCCGCCGCGACGTCCACGTACGGGATCCCGGCGCGCAGGGCCGCCTCGATCACGGGAGCGGCGGTCGTGGCGAAGGGCCCGGCGCAGTTGATCACCGCCGCCGTGCCGGCCAGGGCCCGGTCGAGCGCGGCCGCGTCGTCGACCGACGCCGGCCGGACGTCGAGCCCGGGACCGTACGCCGCCGCCAGCTCCCCCAGCCGGCCGGCGTCACGGCCGGAGAGGACCGGGACGAACCCGCGCTCCAGCAACTGCGCCACCACGAACCGCCCGGTGTGCCCGTACGCACCGAACACCGCCACCGTCTGCCCCGACCCCGCCTCTGATCTCATACGGACATCCTGTCGAGGGCGGGCGCCCCACCGTGAGTGTCCGGAACGACACGCCCCATACAATTCCGGACATGAACACGGGCAGGACAACGGGTGTGGACACGGACATGGGCTCTGTCGCGCTGGCCGTCACCGACGGGATGCTGCACTTCGAACTGTCCGTGGCGTACGAGGTGTTCGACTCCGCGCCGGTCGGCGTGGCCGCTCCCTGGTACGACGTGTCCGTCTGCGGGTCGGCAGCCGTGCGGGTCGGACGGTTCCGGCTTGACCCCGACCACGGTCTCGACCAACTCCGCAGCGCCGACACCGTGATCGTCCCGGCCTGGGCGGACGTCGACGAGGACCCGCCCGCCGACCTGGTCGACGCGGTACGTGCCGCCCACGAGGCGGGCGCCCGCGTGGCCTCGCTCTGCACGGGCGCGTTCGTACTGGCCGCGGCCGGTCTGCTGGACGGGCGGCGCGCGACCACGCACTGGGCGCACACCGACGTCCTGGCCGCCCGCTACCCAGAGGTGGAGGTCGACCCGGACGTGCTCTACGTGGACAACGGCAGCGTGCTCACCTCCGCGGGCAAGGCCGCCGCGCTGGACCTGTGCCTGCACCTCGTGCGCCTCGACCGCGGCTCGTCGGTCGCCAACGCCGTCGCCCGCCGCCTGGTCGTGCCCCCGCACCGGGCAGGCGGCCAGGCCCAGTTCGTCGCCGCCCCGGTCCCCGCCCGGGACGACCACCCGCTCGCCGACCTGCTCCCCTGGGCCATCAACCGCCTCGACCACCCCTTGACCGTCGAGGACCTGGCCCGCCAGGCACGCATGAGCTCCCGCAACCTGGGCCGCCACTTCAGGTCGGCAACCGGCACCACCCCACTGCAATGGCTCCTGACCCAACGCATCCGCCGGGCCCAGGAACTCCTGGAAACCACCGACAACAGCATCGACACAATCGCCACAGCCACCGGAATGGGCACAGCCACCACCCTGCGCCGCCACTTCAACCGCACGATCGGAGTCCCCCCGGACACGTACCGCCGCACGTTCCGCACGGCGTCCCTGCCCGGCTCGACACGCTTCTGATCGGCCCTCCGCGCTACGCGGCACCAAGGTCACACCACACGTACTTGCCCCGGTCGGCGCCTCTGGCAAGCGGGTGCCAGCCCCAGACGTCGGCGCAGGCCTGGACGAGGGTCAGGCCTCGGCCTGTCTCCGCGTCCAGGGAGTCCTGGCCCAACGCCGGTGCGGGGTCAGGGGGTTCGGGGTTCGCGTCCCACGCTCCGATACGGAGGACTCCGTCGCGCCAGCGGAGGCGTAGGGCGGCGGGGCCCTTTGTATGGCGTACGGCGTTTGAGATCAGCTCCGTTGCGAGGAGTTCGGCGACGTCCGTGAGGCGGATCAGACCGTGGATCGTGAGGATCAGGCGGAGGGTTCGGCGGCAGACCGTCACCGCGCGGGGGTCGTGGGGGATGTGGAGCGTGTACTCCCATGGCTCGATGGCGTTTTGCGGCATGCGTGAACTCCGTTTCGCGAGTGAGGGGTTGAGGTGGGGGAAGGTGGCATGCCGCAGCCGTCGTGGCAGGACGGAGCGGTGCGCTTCCAGGCCCCGTTGATTTCACAGAGTGCGCGTCGCATCACTGACGGTATGGGTAAAATTTGGTGCCACGCAAGCCGCAGTCGAAGTCTGCCCCTCGAACGAGTCACTGCCTCATGACAGTTGGGGCAAGGAGGAAGCCATGCCGCGTAGACGGCAGCCCACCGCACGCCAGGAACGCCTGGGCACTGAACTGCGGAAACTACGCGAAGCCGCAGGGCTCAAGGCACGCGAAGCCGCCACGCTGATCGGCTCCGACTCTGCGCAGATGAGCCAGATGGAGTCCGGGATCGGGGGTGTGAGCGAACAGCGCCTGCGCAGGCTTGCCGCTCATTACTCCTGTACGGACACGGAGTTGATCGAGTCGCTGGTGGTGATGGCGGGCGATCGGACGCGCGGCTGGTGGGAGGAGTACCGGGGCCTGCTGCCCACACCGTTCCTGGACATCGCCGAGCTGGAACACCACGCCGTGCAACGGCACGATGTGGAGTCCCTGTACGTCCCAGGACTTCTTCAGACAGAGGACTACGCCCGAGCCGTCTTCTCATACCGGGTCCCTGAACTCCCTTCATACGAGACGGAGTTGCGAGTTCGCCACCGGATGGAGCGCAAGCTCGTTGTCGAGGGCCCCGCCCCCATCCCGTACGAAGCGGTGATCCATGAAGCCGCGCTGCGCATCAGGGTCGGCGATCGCGCCGCCTCACGGGCGCAGCTGAAGCGCGTCCTGGAACTCTCCGAAGCAGACCACATCACTGTGCGGGTCGTCCCCTTCGACCTGGACGGCTTCGCCGGAGCCTGGAGCACCATGATGTACGCGGCCGGAACCGTGCCCGAACTGGACACGGTCGTACGCGATGCACCTCACGGCGTTGCCTTCATCGACTCCAAAGCCCAGCTCAGCGCCTTTCGAACGCTTTTCCGTAAAGTGAAGGCTGCGTCACTCGAACCCGAACGGTCGCGTGACTTCATCCACAGGCTCACGAAGGAACTGTGAGGCGCACCATGACCACGCCCCAGAACTGGCAGAAGTCGTCGTTCTCCGGCGGCGGCGATGGCAACAACTGCGTCGAACTCGCCTCGACCTCCCGCACCATCCATCTCCGCGAGAGCGACGACCCCTCCATACAGCTCGTCACCACTCCTACGCCCCTATCCCATCTCCTCCACGGCATACGCTCCGGCAGCCTCGGCGGCGTATAAAAGTGGGCCCGGGACGCCAAGTCCCGGGCCACTCACGTGCCTTCAGAAGGGCAAGGTCAGGAAAGAACCCCCGCGCCCGTCGTCTTCAGCAGCTCCGCCGGCAGGCCGCTCGCCGAGGTCTGGAGGCCTGCCGTCAGGGTCGGCTTCCAGTTGACCGTCGTCTTGAGCTTCTTCGAGTTCGCCGCGTTGTACGCGGCGACGATGTCCGTGGACTTGCCGTTGACGAGGTTGCCGGTGCCGGCGACCGAGCCCGTGCCGTCGCCGCTCAGGAGCTTGGCGACCTTCGCGCCGGACGGGAGCGTCCAGGAGTTGTGCTCCGCCACCACCTGGGCCTTGGCCCGGGAGTCGAGGCTGTACTTGGGGGCGTAGCCGTTGAGGGTCGTCGTGTCGTAGACGTTGTTGTAGAGGTGGATCTGGCCGATGCGGGCCAGCGGGGCGCGCTGGGTGATGCCCTTCCACACGTTGTGGTGGATGGAGACGCGCAGCTTGCCGACGCTGTCGGTGTCGCTGCTGCCGATCAGCATCGTCTTGTCGTGGTTGGTGAACTGGTTGCGCTCGACGGTCACCAGGTCCGAGCCGTTGGTGATGTCGAGGGCGCCGTCGTGGATCTGGTACTTGCGGCCGAAGTACGTCTTCTCGGACTTGTCGAAGAACGGCGCGTCGCTGAACGTGTTGTGGTCCGCCCAGACGTGGGTCGCGCCGCGCAGCGTCACCGAGTCGTAGTTGGAGTTCCACTCACCCGAGGAACCGTCCGTCGGGTCCCACTGCGGGAAGCAGTCCTCGGTGGCCGTGAGCGAGAGGTTGCGGATGATGACGTTGTCGACGTCCTGCACCTGCAGACTCCCGCCGGTGATCCCGGCCTTGGTGCCCGGGACGCCGACGACGGTGGTGTTGGCCGGGACCCGGAAGACGATGTTCTTCTTCTGCTTGGTCTGGGCCGCCGCGCGGGCCTTCTCCTGCGTGCCCGCGGGCGCCTTCTTGCCGTACGTGGCCGGGTCGAACGCCTTCAGGTACGCGGACAGCGAATAGCCCGTGCCGGAGGCGTAGTCGGCGCAGGTCAGCTTCCTGCCCGCGTCGTCCGTGTTGGCGTCGATCGTGCCCTTGATCTTGATGATCTTCGGGGTGGAGTCGGTGGCCGAGCCGAGCGCCTTCACCAGCTGGGCGCGGGTGCTGACCGTGAAGGTGTGCGCGGCGTCGGCCTTCGAACCGCCGGTCGTGCCCGAACCGGACGCCGCCCAGCCGTCCTTGGCGGGCAGGGCCTGGTGCGCCAGGTCGACGACACCCGCGTTCGCGTTCATCACGAAGGGGACGGCGCCGAGACCCGCGGCCGCCACGGCAGCGGCGGAGAGAAGAGCGGTGCGCCGCTTGCGGAGGGACCTGCGGTGGGAGGGGGATGCCACGGATGAGTCCTTACGTGGTTCTTGTGGGGCTCGTGCGTTGTGTGGAGCCCGTGTGAACGGGGTTCGACTCATCTGTGGTCGCGGCGGCCGGAAAGGTTGCCCTCTTTCCTGACAGCGCGTTTCAGGCCCTCCTCCAGGGCACCCCTCACGTCCTTCTCAGGGCGCCCTCAGGACACGGCCGGCCCCGTGACGAACCGTCCATTGGAGTCGTACGGCCAGACGTTGGGCTTGCAGCCGAGCATCCCCTTGATCTGCTGCATCATCGCCGGGGCCGGTTTGCCCGCTCCGGGGCACGTCACATGGCCGTGGCCGAGGAAGTGGCCGACCTCGTGGTTGATGATCAGCGCGCGGTACGCGTCCACGTCGGCGGCGTAGACCGGCGTCGCCAGCAGCCACCGCTTGAGGTTGACGACAACGTCCTTGCCCACGTTGCAGTTGACCTCGCCGCGCGTGTTCAGGCCGTACCTGCCGCAGATGGCGTCCACCGTTCCCGGCGTGGCGAGCCGTACGACGAAGTCGGACGTACCGCCGGAGACGCGACGGAAACCCGACCGGCCGTCGGCCGTCCAGCCGCGCGGGTCGGCGAGTATGCCCTCCACCTGCTTGGCGACATCGGCCGCCGACTGCTTGAGGCCGTCCTCGACGACGACCTTGTAGCTCAGGACCCGGCTGCCCTTCCCGACGGTCCCGCTCCCGCCGCCGGCGGTGGCGAACGTGCCGGGACCCGAGGCCGGGATCTCGGGCGCGGAGGAGGACGAGGAGGCGGAGGGGCTGCCCTTCCCGGACGGCTCGGCGTCGGCCTTCCCACCGGCCTTCTCGTCGGGCTTCCCACTCGCCTCGGCCGACTCCGTCCCGCCGCTCGGTTCCGGTGTCGGGTCCGGCGACGGAACGGACGGCGACGAGGAGGCGGATCCGTCGGCGGCGTCGGAGGACGAGGACGTCGTCCAGTTCACGGCCACAGCGGCGGCGATCACCAACGCGACCACCGCCGCCAGGCCGCCGAGTAACGGGCCCTTGCTCTTCCGGCCACGCCCGCCGGACCCCCCGCCGGACCGCCCCGGACCACCGGATTGCGCGGAACCTCTGCGACGACGCCGGGACGGTCGGGAGGCGGAGGACCCCCTGGTCGAGGACGGCTTCGTGCGGCGGGCAGTCGTGTTCATGGTCATCAAGAGTGAGTACGGCATGTGATGGGATATCGCTCAGCGGATAACGAAGAGATAACGGTCGATCACCCGTCCGGCCTATGTGATCGTCCCGTAACAGTTCCCCCACCGACGCCGGTACCTGCCTCAACTCCCCCGAGCCGTACGGATACTGAGCACATGCCACGCGTCCTGCTGATCGAAGACGACCGCGCCGTTCGGGAGGGCGTCCGGCTCGCACTGCGCCGTCAGGGGCACGACGTCACCGCCGCCGGGACCGGCGAGGAGGGGCTGGCCCTGCTGCGGTCCTTCCGGCCGGACGTCGTCGTGCTCGACCTGATGCTGCCCGGCCTCAGCGGTCTTGAGGTGTGCCGCCGGATCCGTACCGAGGACCAGGTGCCGATCGTCATGGCGACCGCCCGGGGCGACGACACGGACATCGTGGTCGGGCTTGAGGCCGGGGCGGACGACTACGTCGTCAAGCCGGTGCAGGCACGCGTACTCGAAGCCCGTATCCGCGCGGTCCTGCGCCGGGTCGGCGGCACGCCCAACCCCGGCGGCATACCGAAGATCGAGAGCCACGGCGACGACGGCGAACTGACCATCGACCGGGCCGGGTTGGCCATCACCCGGCGGGGTGTGCCGGTCGCCCTCGCCCCTTCCGAACTGCGGCTCCTGCTGACCCTCTCCGCCTCGCCCGGCCAGGTGTTCTCCCGGCAGCAGTTGCTGGAGGCGGTCTGGGAGCACAGCTACCACGGCGACTCCCGGCTGGTGGACGCGTGCGTCAAGCGGCTGCGCACCAAGATGGGCGAGCCCGCGGGCCGGCCCCGCTACATCCAGACCGTCCGCGGCTTCGGCTACCGGTTCCAGTCCCGGTGAGCGACACCTGGATGCGCGGGTGGGCCGGGGACGGCGGCCGGATGCGCGGGTGGAGCGTGGACGGTGGCCGTACGCGCGGGTGGGCCGGTCATGAACGGGTGACCCGGTGAAGCGACCGCTGCGCGGGCTGCGTGGGCGGCTGCTCATCGCCTTCGTGCTGCTCACCGTCGTCGCCACCCTCACCACCGGCGCCCTCACCTTCCGGGAGGCCCGCATCGCCGTGCTCCAGCAGAGCCAGGACACCGTCATCAAACGGCTGCGGGCACACGTCGACGGCCTGGCGCCCGGCATCGCCTACCCTCCGGCCCAGAGCGACCTGGAGTGGGTCGCGCAGGAGGTGGCCGCCGCCGAACCGGCGCAGAACTGGCGGGTGTTGGCCACCTATCGCGGTCTGCGGGCCACCTCCAGACCACAGGACACGTTCACCGAGCTGTCGGCCGACATGCGGTCGGCCGTGGGCTCCCGGCGGGCCGCCGTCTTCCAGCGGGTGCGGACGGACGGCCGCTCCTCGCTCGTCGTCGGCCTGCCGGTCACCTTCAGCGAGCCCGCCGAACGCCCCGCGTCCGGGGTCGCGGTATTCCTGACCGTGCCGCAGACCGGCGAACAGGGGTACGTCGACGCCCTGGTCACCGCCATCGGACGCGCCGTCGTGCCCGCCCTCGGCCTCGCCGTCCTGCTCGCCCTGCTGGCCGCCCGCGGAGTGCTGCGCCCGGTACGCGAACTGCGCCGCGCCACCCGGAGCATCGCCGAGGGACATCTGGACACCCGGCTCGCCGTCAACGGCTCCGACGAACTCGCCGACCTGTCGCACACGTTCAACGAGACCGCCGCCGCCCTTGAGGAGTCCGTGGCCGAGCTGCGCCGCATGGAGGCCCGCGCCCGCCGTTTCGTCGCGGACGTCTCGCACGAACTGCGCACCCCGCTCGCCGCGATGGCGGCCGTCACCGACGTCCTGGACGAGGACGCGGCCCGGCTCGACCCGGACACCGCCATGGCCGTACGGCTCATCAGCGGCGAGACCGTGAAGCTGGCCAGGCTCGTGGGCGACCTGATGGAGATCTCCCGCTTCGACGCGGGCGCGGCGGGCCTGCAACTGGACGACCTCGACCTCGCGGAGTCCCTGCGGCGCACCCTGGCCGCCCGCGGCTGGCAGGACACGGTGGACACGCGGCTACCCGGACCCGGCGAACTGCGCGGCCGGGTCGACCCGCGCCGCCTCGACGTGGCCGTCGCCAACCTGGTCGGCAACGCGCTGCGGCACGGCGCACGCCCCGTACAACTGCGTCTGTACGCACGGGAGATGCCGGATGCCGCCGACGACAGGGTGTGGGCCGTCATCGAGGTGACGGACAGGGGGCCCGGCATTCCGGCGGACGTCCTGCCGCACGTCTTCGACCGCTTCTACAAGTCGGACACCGCCAGGACCCGGTCGGAGGGCAGCGGCCTCGGACTCTCGATCGCGGTGGAGAACGTCCGGCTGCACGGCGGTACGGTCCGGGCGGCGAACCGGGCGGAGGGCGGCGGGGCGGTGTTCACGGTCGAGATCCCCCTGGGCCAGGAGGAAAAAGAGGAAGAGGAGAAAGAAGAAGAGAAAGAGGAAGGGGTACGAGAGATATGAGGCCGCTGCTCACGAGGCGCGGTCGGCGGGCGGCGCGGTCCGGGCTTTCGCTCACGGCCGCCGCGTTGCTGCTCTCGTCCTGCGGGATTCCCTCGACCGGTGTGGTGGAGGCGGGTGAGGCGGCCACCGGCATACGGCCCGCCTATGTCCTCTACTTCGTCAGGCAGGACACGCTGCTCGGCGTCCGCAGCCAGGTCCCCGGCACCTTCGACATCGGAACGGCGGTGGAACTGCTGTTCCGGGGGCCGGACGCCATCCTCGGCCGCAAGGGCCTGACCACGGAACTTCCGCCGCTGGCGTCCACACCGACCGTCCGGACGGACGGGGCGCGGGTGTCGGTCGGACTGCCCCGGGGCACCGAGCCCCTGACCAGGACGGCCCTCTCTCAACTGACGTGCACGATCGCCAACGCCCGCCTCGTCGTGTCCGCGGGCTCCGGCGGCGGGGGCGACACGGCGTCGTCGACGAAGGTGACCGTGACGATCCCCGGCGCCGGACAGGCCGAGGGCTCCGGCGATACGTGCCCCGGATCCGCGACGGCGGAGTGACCGGGCAACCGGCCCCGGAGGCCCGGGGTGCCGCGCGCGCCCGGCTGCAGCCCTGCGCGCGCGGCGAACCAGGAAGGTGTCAGGAATTCGGCTGAACCGGCGCCACGAGGTCACCCTTCTCACGGGTGGTGTTCGTGACGTTGTCGTCGTCCGGGGTGGTCAGCTTCTCCCAGCCCTCGTCCCAGATGAACTCGTCGTCGGCCCTGTTGCCGTGCGTCTCGTAGACGCGGCCCTTCGTGGTCAACACCTTGATCCAGGCGTCGTTCCCGACGGTCGAGACACTGATGGAGATGGAGCAGGCGTTCTTGGGGAAGTTGCTCTCGTCACTGATCTCGTCCCAGTTGTACTCGCCGAGCGGGGACTGGTCCCGAAGGCCGGCGTATGCCTTGCCGCCACTCAGCACGGCGCTGAGCTCCATACCGCGCAGGGGGTTCATGATCGAGTCGATGTCCGAGCACTCTTGCTTGTCGCGGTCCCGCTTCTCGCACTGTTCGTGACCCGGTCCGGGGGGCGTCTGGGCCTTCCCCTCCGGCTGGTACTTGTCTTGGCGCCCGTTCTCCTTCTTGCAGTCTTCGTTCGACGGGCCGGCCACGACGCTGTCGGCGGCCGGGGTGACCGAGGCCGATGCGGGAGTCGCGACGCCCGCGAACATGAGAGCGAGCGAGGCAACAGCCCCGCCGGTCAGCCACGCGCCACGGGCGGCGAGGGGGCTCAGGGAGGACCTTGTCCTGAGTTCAGGACTCATGCATTGCTCCTTTGATCCGAAGGTACAGATGTGCGAGTGCACCGGAAGCGAGTTCGAGCTTCCTCTGCAAACATCGGGTCGCGGACGCAACGACTGAAGGACTCCCCCGTACGATCAACACATCAGCCGACACGCGAAACTCCAATGGGTTCCTGCGCGAAAGCGAATCGGAAACCGGACACCCGGCAAGCCGCAGCAAGGCGGACGGGGTCGCGTACGGACGGTCTCCCGGGTCGAGTCGCCAGGAGTGGTGTTGCCGTGAAGCCGCCGATCTGCCTCGGCGCGATCGTCAGGCACAACCGTCGAAAACGAGCCGAACACGACGAACGTCTCGAACACACCTCGCATCCGCCCGGAGTCGGACCGGAGTCCGAGGACTGTTACGGTGGCCCCGCCTGTGGCATGTCCACGATTCATCCGTATGGTTTCGCCATGGCAGTCCCCGAGGTCATCCCGATCGCCTACGAGCCGCGCCACCGCACCGAGGCCATCGGTCACTACGCGGAGGGGCAGTTCCTTGGGTCGATCACGTACGCGTTCCCCGAGGGGTACCGGCCGGACGACGGCTGGGAAGAGCACAAACGTCTCTACGCGGTGCTCCACACCTTCGACGCCGAGGGCCGTTACCGGGACTCGGACATCTGGTGTGCCGGCACGTGGGCCGAGCAGCAGCGCGCCCCGGAGGGCCAGTACGCCCAGGACACGGTCCTCGCCCGGGCCCAGGCCCACCTGGCCAAACTCCTCAGGAGCCTCCCCCGGCGCCGGTACACCGACATCGCGGTCCGCCCCTTCAGGCTCACCGTCGACGGCGTGCTGTTCGGCATGCTGACCGGCGAGGACGAAGGGGAGCCCTGGGCCGAGCTCTACCCGGACCGGCTGGGCTTCGGCCCACCCTGGGACGGGCTGTACGAGACGTGATCCGGCGCCGCCGCTCCGCTGCGGGTTCGACCGGTCCGCCGGACAGGCTGCCCTGCCCCGGCCCTAGCTCATCTGCGCCTTGACGTGGTCGATGACCTCGTTGAACTCCTTCGTCGGCGAGAAGTCGACGTACTCGCAGTCCTCAAGCGCCTCCGGTACGTGGCCGGGCGCCCAGTAGAAGGCCTGCCCCGCCTCGTAGACCTCGCTCCCTGCCTTGGTGCGCATCCTGAGCCGCCCCTTGAGGAGGTATCCCCAGTGGGGGCACTGGCACTGGTCGTCGGGCAGGCCCTTCACCGCCGGTGCCATGTCCGTGCCCCCGGGGAGGCTCGCGAAGGCGACGCTCATACCGCCGCCCACTTCCCGCATGCGCAGTTCCACACCGTTGCCCTCGATCGCAAGGGGTGTGTCGTTCCGCGTGGTTGCCGTCATGATTCCTCCATGGCCGGTCCGCTGCGGGGTCTCGGGGTCCGCGTCTCGGGAATCTCCGCTCATGGGATTCTCGGCGTCTCGGGAATCTCCGCCTCCTTCCAGTCTGGCCCCGGGGCCCACGGTGTGCGACAGCTCGCCTATCGCCGGCCGCTCCCGAAGCCTCCCTCCGGTGCCTCGCCCGCCGTCACCGTGGCGATGCGCTCGGCCGAGCCCAGGGTGCCCGAGGACGCCAGACCTCCCCTACCCGTACCGGACTTCGTGCCGCCCGAGTGGATCTCGTACTCCTCGCCGCTCTTCACCGCGGAGGACGAGTACACGACGTTCTGGATCGACTTCGAGGTGCCGTACGTGGCGACGACCTTGCCGTCGGAGTCGACGACATGGAAGGTCGTGCCGGCCGGGACCGACGAGTCGAGGGTGGCGGAGAGCCAGCCCTGTTCGGAGTCGGTGGACGGGGTGACGGCCATGCCCGCGCTGCCGGCGGCCAGCAGGACTCCGCCGCTGATGCCGAAGTCGCCGTTGACGACGACCGTGCCGCCGGTGATCTCGGCGGTGCCGTTGGAGTCGAGGCCGTCGCCCTCGGAGTCGACGACCAGGGTGCCGCCGCTGACGGTGAGCTTGTACTCACCGACGCTCTCACCGCCGCCTCCGCCACCCGGACCTCCGCCGAAGCCGCCACCGCCTCCGCCCCCTCCTCCGCCACTGCCCGAGGAACTGGTACCGCCCGCCGCGTTGATCCCGTCGTCACTGGAGCGGATGTCCACCGTGCCGCCGTTCACGGAGATGTCGGCGCCCTCGATGCCCTCGACGGCGGACGTGACCTTCAACGTCCCCTTGTCGACGGTCAGATCGCCCTCCGCAGCGGTTGCGCCGACCTCGCCGAAACGCCCGACTGCTGACACCCTCACCGGAATCGGACGCGGGCAGTTCGCCGATGCGAGCCTCGGTGCTGCCGGTCTGTGGACAGACCCGGACCGCGTCCGCCTCATCCCCCTCTTCCACGGTCGCGGCCAGAGGGTGGGTGTCCGGATGGGTCGGGCACTGCGGCCAGACCGCCGGCTTGCCCGTCCCCCACAGAGCCTCCACCGCCCACTCCTGAACCTGGTCCGCGACGTGGGCGAGCAGCATGGCGGGCCTGCCGTCCGGCTCCGCGTACACGCCCCGGCCCGAGCCGTCGGGGCCGTAGAGCATGACCCCGCGAAACTCGTCGTCCTCCTTGCGGATGTCCGGCTGTACGGGGCATTGCGCGCGCAGGTCTCGCAGGACGGTTTTGAGGGCGTACGTGAATTCCTCGTCGTCGTCCACGGTCAGGGACGGTTCGCCCGGAGGTGGTGGAGTAGGGCGGCGAGGCCGGTGGGGGTGGCGGAGAGTATTCGGGCGGGGTCATCGCTTTCACGGAGGAGCAACAAGCCGTCTCCGGGGGCGAGTTCAACGCACTCATTGCCGTCTCCGCCACCGGAGAATGAGGACTTCTGCCACTGGATCACGGCTCACAGCTCCTTCGTCAGTCGGCTGATGTAGTCCCGAGACTGGGCAGGCGTCAGGGCTGCCGACTCCACCCTACGGAAGAGCGTTCGCATGGCCAGCAGTCGAGCAGAGGCGTCCAGGAACATCGAGCCGTACGGGGCGTCCCGCTGCACGGTGTCCAGCGCCGGTACCCGCCCACCGGCGTAGAGCATCATCGCGCCCGCCCCGGCAAACCCATCGGCGTCGAACGGGATCACCCGCACGCTTACGTTCGACCGCTCCGACTGGCTGAGCAACTCGTCGAGTTGAGCACGGGCACCCCGGCGATCGGCAACGCGCGTGCGCAGTACGGACTCGTGGAGCACCGCCTCGTAGGGGGCTCCGGAGAGGATCTGTCGGCGGCGCATCCGGTGCTCCACACGCAACTCCACCTCGTTCTCGGGAAGTTCCGGCACCACGTACGCAAACACCGCCCGCGCATACTCCTCGGTCTGAAGCAGTCCAGGCACGTGGACGGTACCGACCACCCGCATGAAGGTGGCGTGGTGTTCCAGCTCCGCCAAGTCCTGAAAGACGGCGGGCAGCACACCTCGGTACTCCTCCCACCAACCGCGCGTACGGTCTGTCGCCATCTCCACCAGGGCGTCGATCAACTCGGTGTCGGAGCAGTCGTACTGCACCCCGAGCTTGCGCACGCGCTCTCCGCTGACTCCCGCGTTGCCCGCTTCGATCTGACTCATCTGAGCCGGGTTGGTCCCCAGCAACGCGGCCGCCTGCCGGGAGGTCAGCCCCGCCGCCTCCCGCAATTTCCGCAGCTCAGCACCGAGGCGTACTTGCCGAGCAGTCGGCTGAATCCTCGCGGGCACACTGCCCCCACTTCCTGAACAACACGGTCCTCGGACGGGGTTGAACGTCCCCGATCGGGTGTCAGGCTACGCGAACGACTTGCCTGGGCGAAACATTTGGCCCTACCGTCAGTGACGCAACGCACACGATGCGGAACCCCGGGACCCCGGAAGCGCACCGCCCCGCCATGCCACGACGGGAGCGACACAGCCACCGCCCGACAGCCGCCGCGCACTCCATCTCACTTACCACGAACCGGAGTTGACGCATGTCCGAAGCCGTCGAAGAACCATTGGAGTACACCCTCCACATCCCCAACGACCTCCGGGCCGTCACGATCTGCCGCCGCACCCTCCGTCTGATCCTCACCGCCCACGGCCTTCCCCACTTCACGGAGGCCGCCGAGCTCCTGGCGACCGAGTTGATCACCAACGCCGTGCAGCACACGAAGGGCCCTGCCGCCATACGGCTCCGCGTCTCCGCCGGAGCCCTGCGCATCGGCGTGTGGGACTCGGACCCCACCCCGCCGAGGCCGTCACAAGGCACCGCACCGGACGCCGAGCACGGCCGCGGTCTGGCCCTCGTCCACACCTGCGCGGACATCTGGGGCTGGACGCTCCAGCGGGACGCAAGGAGCAGCGGTGAGCCCGGCAAGTACGTCTGGTGCGAGCTCACCCCGGCTGCGTGAACGTCCGCCTGGGCACCCGTTGGAATGTTATGTAGATTGAATCTACGTAGATTGAATCTACGTAGATTCCCTGTCCGGGAGGCGCCCCATGCCCACACCCTTCGTAGGCCGTCAGGCGGAGCTGGCTCTCCTCCGCAAGCGCCTCGACCGTGTCACCGCCGGCGGCGCGGGCGCTGCCCTTGCAATGAGGGGGCGGCGGCAGGTCGGAAAGTCGCGGCTCGTGCAGGAGTTCTGTGACAGGGCGCGGCGGCCGTATGTCTTCTTCACCGCGACCAAGGGGGCCTCCCCGGTGGAGGGCATCGCCGCGTTCATGGCCGAGCTGCGGGAGTCCTCTCTCCCGGCCGAACCTGACCTCGTACCGGCGAGCGCGCCGACCAACTGGCCCGACGCCTTTCGCGCGCTCGCGGCCGTGCTGCCCGAATCCCCCAGCATCGTCGTCCTCGACGAACTGCCCTGGCTCGCCGAGCAGGACCCCGTGTTCGACGGGGCGCTGCAGACCGCCTGGGACCGGCTGATGGCCAACCGGCCCGTGCTCCTGTTGCTGCTCGGCAGTGATCTCCACATGATGGAACGCTTCACGGCGTACGACCGGCCCTTCTACGGACGGGCCGACAACCTGGTTCTCGGTCCGCTCAACCCGGCCGAGACCGGGGACGCGCTGGGGCTGGACGCGGCGGACGCCATCGACGCGCACCTCGTCTCCGGCGGGCTGCCGGGGATTCTGCGCGCCTGGCCGCACGGCACCCCGGCTCTCGACTTCATCGAGGCCGAGTGCGCCGATCCCGCCTCACCGCTCTTCGGGGTCCCCGAGGCTGCCCTCATGGCCGAGTTCCCCGCCCCCGACCAGTCCCGCCGGGTACTGGAGGCCGTGGGAAGCGGCGACCGTACGCACGCCACCATCGCGGCGACGGCCGGGAGCCAGAGTGGAGCGCTGCCCTCCGGAATACTGTCCCCCCTGCTGCGGCGGCTCACCGAGGAGAAGCGTGTCCTCGCCGCCGACACCCCGCTCTCCACACGCCCCGGCAAACCCGCCCTCTATCGCGTGGCCGACAGCAACCTTCGTCTGTATCTGGCCGCGATGCGTTCCGCTCAGGAGCTGTCGAGGCGAGGCAGGTCCGAGGCCGCGTACGGGCTCGTCCAGCGACGATGGGCATCCTGGCGGGGGCGGGCCGTCGAACCGCTGATCCGCGAGGCACTGGAACTGGCCGCCGCCTCAGGTGACTTCCCCTGGCCGGACACCGAGTTCGTGGGCGGCTGGTGGAACCGGCAGTTCTCCCCTGAGATCGATCTGGTCGGCGCGGACCGTGCCCCCGTCGCGGGCACCCTCTGCTTCGCGGGCTCCGTGAAGTGGCTGGCCTCGCCGTTCGACCAGCACGACCTGACCGCGCTGCGGACGGGCGCCGCCCAGGTTCCCGGCTTCACTCCGGGCTCCACGGGGCTGGCCGTGGTGTCCCTGTCGGGGGCGACCGGCCCCGTGGACGGAAGCGGGACGGGGGGCGGGGTCGAGCTGGTGTGGGGCCCGCGGGACGTGATCTCCGCCTGGTCCTGAGAGCGGAACGTCAGCGTCGCCTCACCAGGTCCGGACTGGATGTCGTTACTGGATCTCGTTACGGGATCCGGTTACGTCCGGACGTGATCTCTTTGGTGTCGGCGTTGGCCCGGAGACGGCATCCCCACGGACGGCAGGCCCGAGGGCGGGGCGATGCCCAGCGCCGTGCGCGCCGCCCGGACATGGTGCATGCCCTCCAGGGCCGTGCGCGTCACCACCGCGTACTCGGCGGGGGTACGGGCGCTGGCGAGTTGGTGGCGGGCGGTGCGGTGGCGTTCGGCGGCGGCCGAGAGTTCGCGGGCCGCGGTCCGGTCGGCACGCGCGCCCGCGGTGAAGGCGGACAGGCTGCCGCCCAGCCGGACCACCCAGCGGTTGGCCTCGGCCTCCGCGTCCAGGTCGGACATGGCGCCCACGCCGTTCGACCGCCGCTGTACGACGACCGCGGCCACCGCCCCGACGATCAGCAGCAGTGCGAGCAGCACGGCGAATCCCATGATGTCCTCCGGTGGTCTCCTCCGGCGCTGCCGGTCTCCTGCGGGAGGCTCTCATCCCGCACAGCCCATGAGACTCCCTGCCGCTGTGCGTCTCCGACGAGAATCCTGTGTGCCACCTGATCAGGTGCCCACACATTGCGGATCCATGGCCGCCGAGCGAGCAGGGCGGGCCGGGGTCCCACTCCCCGGGCCCGCCCTGTGATCAATTCGCCGAGCGGACTACGAGGCGGAGGCGGACGTGGTCGCCGACGCGCCCGGCTGCACCGCGTCGTCCGTGCCCTCGTGGGTCGCGTCCGGGTCGACGCCCATGGTGATGGTGCCGAGCACGCCCTTCGCGATGCCGTTCTTCTTGTACTTGAGCTTGAGGAGGCCACCGGCCGTGCCGGACTGGTCGTAGATGGTGTCCTCGGTGAGCGTCGTGCGCTCGGTCGTCGACGTGGAGTACGGCTCGACCTCCGCCGAGGCGAGCACCGACTCCTCGTCGAAGAAGAACTGGCCGGTGTGGCAGGTGTTCCCGCCCTCGTACCCGGCGTCCGTCCAGGTGCCGCTGACGTGCACCTTGGTGTGGATGTGGACGCAGCGACCCTGGTACCAGCCCGGGAAGACCGTCTTGAAGGTGACGAAGCCCTGCTTGTCCGTCTTCCACGTGCCGCGTAGGTAGCGCTTGTCGTCGGTGGGCTCCTGGTGGCCGCCACCGCCGCCGCCCGCGGGCGGGGAGCCGGTCGGCGTACCGGACGGGACATCGGTGGGCGTTCCGCTGGGAGGTGTGCCCCCGCCGCCACCGGAGGAGGAGTCCTCGTAGCCGGAGTACAAGCCCAGCGCGTCACAGTGCCAGATGTCGACGGCGGCGTTTCTGATGGGCTTGCAGGTCTCGTTGTCGATCACCTTGAGGCGCAGGGTGAGCGGGATGCCCTCCCGGTCCTCGGTGATGTCCTGGCGGAGCTTGTCCGCGTCGATGTAGTACGGGCCCTCGGTGGTCTCCGACGTGAGCTTGTAGCACGTCTCCGATGAAGTGGAGGAGGCGGTCGGTGAGGCGCCCTTCTTCGTCTGGCCGGCGTTCGCGGTCGCGGCGATCGTGCCGCCCACGCCCACCGCGGCCACCGCCGCGCCGCCTGCCACGACGACCTTGCGGCGCGTCACGTTCCGCTTGTGTTTCGGACCCTGGGCTGTTTGGTTTCCTTGGATTCCCGTCATGGACAGGGAAGTTAGGTAAGAAGACTGTCAAGGGCGTGGGCACGGACTGTGGGTTGCTGTGCTCATGAAGAACGTGGCGCGAATCGATCGAGCCCTGCGGCTCACGGCCGGAGCCCTGCGGCTCGCGATCGGGCCCCTGCGGCTCAGCGGCTGCCGCGGGTCTCGGCCGCGCGGCGCGACAGGTCGCGGACCAGGGCGGCCCGGTCCACGCGCCCGAGTGCTTCGGCGAGCCCGGTGAGCAGCTCGTCGGCGGTCTCTTCCGCACTCGGCGGCGGTCCCGGAGATCTGCACGACGAACAGGTGGCCGTCGTCGCGGTGGACACGCAGGCCGTCCTCCCCCCGCCCGCGTCCAGAACGCCACGGCTCCGGCTTTGGCCGAGAACAGCTGTGCCGGGCGACGGCACATTCGCGAACTGGACGACGCCGAAGCCGGCCGACGCGAGCGACGCCGCCTCAGCAAGGATTCCCGGCGCATGAACCTCCAGGTACGCATACACCGCTACGACCGCGCCCCGGACTGAGGGAACTCACCACCCCGCGCCCCAAGCGCCCCAAAGGGGCGCGGGGAACTGCGCGACCAGCCACAGCCGGGCCCGCAGGCGAAACAGCGCCCTCCAGCGGAGCGCCCCGCGGACCCGACCCGAGAGCCGGGCCCGCAAGCCGAACCTGAGGAGAGCGGGGCCCGCAGGGCCCTACTTCGGCTGAGGCTTCCGCACCGAGAGGTGCAGCTCACGCAGTCGCGTCTCGTCCAGCTCCGTCGGCGCGCCCATCATCAGGTCCTGCGCGTTGCCGTTCAGCGGGAAGGCGATGGTCTCCCGGATGTTCGGCTCGTCGGCGAGGAGCATGACGATGCGGTCGACGCCCGGAGCGATACCGCCGTGCGGCGGGGCGCCAAAGCGGAAGGCGCGGAGCATGCCCGCGAACTGCTCCTCGACGGTCTCACGGTCGTAGCCCGCGATCTCGAAGGCCTTGAGCATGATGTCCGGCTCGTGGTTCCGGATGGCGCCGGAGGACAGCTCGACGCCGTTGCAGACGATGTCGTACTGCCAGCCCAGGATGTCCAGCGGGTCCTGGGTCTCCAGGGCCTCCAGACCGCCCTGCGGCATCGAGAACGGGTTGTGCGAGAAGTCGATCTTCCCGGTCTCCTCGTCCTTCTCGTACATCGGGAAGTCGACGATCCAGCAGAACCGGAAGACGCCCTCCTCGAAGTGCCCGGCGCGCTTGGCGGCCTCGACGCGGACCGCGCCCATGATCTTCGAGACCTCGTCGAACTCGCCCGCGCCGAAGAAGACGGCGTGGCCGGCCGCGAGCGACAGGCGCTTCGTCAGCTCGGCGACGTTCTCCTCGGTCAGGAACTTGGCGATCGGGCCCGTCAGTGAACCGTCCTCGGCCACCCGCACCCAGGCCAGGCCCTTCGCGCCCTGCGAGACCGCGTAGTCACCGAGCTGGTCGAAGAACTTCCGGGACTGCGCAGACACGTCCGGCACCGCCAGCGCACGTACGTGCTTGCCCACGAAGGCCTTGAACTCCGAGCCCTCGAAGACGTCGGTGATGTCGGTGAGCTCCAGCTGGGCCCGCAGGTCCGGCTTGTCCGAGCCGTACTTCAGCATCGCCTCACGGAACGGGATGCGCGGGAACGGGGACGTCACGTGACGGCCCTTGCCGAACTCCTCGAACAGCTCGGTCATGAGCTTCTCGATGGGCTGGAACACGTCCTCCTGCTCGACGAAGGACATCTCCACGTCGAGCTGGTAGAACTCGCCCGGCGAACGGTCCGCACGCGCGTCCTCGTCACGGAAGCAGGGCGCGATCTGGAAGTACCGGTCGAAGCCCGAGATCATCAGCAGCTGCTTGAACTGCTGCGGCGCCTGGGGGAGGGCGTAGAACTTGCCCGGGTTCAGGCGGGACGGGACCACGAAGTCGCGCGCGCCCTCGGGGGAGGTGGCGCTGAGGATCGGGGTCGCCATCTCGTTGAAGCCCAGGGCCGTCATCTTGTGACGGATGGCGGAGATGACCGACGTACGCAGCAGGATGTTGCGGTGCATACGCTCGCGGCGCAGGTCGAGGAAGCGGTACTCCAGACGCCGCTCCTCGTTCACACCGTCCTCGGCGTTGATCGTGAAGGGCAGCGGGGCGGCCGCGCCGAGCAGCTCGACCTCGCCCACCTCGACCTCGATCTCGCCGGTCGGCAGCTCCGCGTTCACGTTCTCCGTGCCACGCGAGACGACCTTGCCGTCGATGCGGACCGTGGACTCCTTGGAGAGCTTGTCCAGGGCCTCGTACGCGGGGGTGCCGGGGCGGGCCACGAGCTGCGTGATGCCGTAGTGGTCGCGCAGATCGATGAAGAGGATGCCGCCCAGGTCTCGGCGATTGTGCAGCCAGCCGCTCAGCCGGACGTCGCTGCCGACGTCAGAGGCGCGGAGCTCGCCGCAGGTGTGGGACCTGTACCGATGCATCGTCGTTTCATCCAGTCTTCGCGGTCGGGGGCGTTGTTTCACGTGAAACACAGCAAGCCTACCGGCCGCCCCAAGATCGCCGTTCGCAATAGTTCCGCCACCTTGCCGGCCCTGGGTGCTCATCCGCGTCTCACCTGCCTCGGTGGCAGCTTTCGTTCACCTCTCCATACAGTGGGGCAATGCGCATCGGTGATCCCCTTCCCTCAGTGGGGGACGTCCTCGCCACCCTCGCCACCGGCCTGTGGAGGTGGGACGACGCCGCCGGGAAGGTCACCCTCGACGCCGAGGCCGCCCGGCTCCTCGGCCTGCCCGCGGAGCCGACCGTGCTCACGGAGGCAGGTGTACGCGCCCGTTTCCACCCCGTCGACTGGAACGAGGTCAACGGGGTCGTCCAGCTCGCCGTCGTCGAGGGCACACTCGCCGAGCTGCGGCTGAGGGTCATGGACGAGCAGGGCCATGTGATCCGTACCGTACGCAGCCGTTCCAAGCCGTCGATCGACCCGGGCACCAGGTCGTACCAGCTGATCGGCACCATGCAGGAGGTCACCGAACCGCAGCCGGGCTCCGCCGCGCGTACGCCGGTCACGGGTGACTGGAGACGCTCGCGGGAGGCGTTCCTGCTGGACGCGGGGCGGGCGCTGGCCGAGGCGCGGTCCACGGCGGAGGTGCTGCGGGTCGCGGCGGGCCTGTCGATGCCCGGTTTCTCGCCGGACGGGCTCGCGGTCTTCGGCGCGGAGGGCGACCGGCTGACGGTCATAGGCCACCACGGGCACAACCCCGGGGACGAGGAGCCGTTCACCCAGATGCCGCTGGACACGGACTATCCGGCCGCGGAGGTCGTCCGCACCGGCCGTGCCGTCTATCTCTCCTCGCCCGACCACTACCGGGACCGCTATCCGGCCGCCTGGCCGCTCGCCCAGCACTTCGACCGCCAGTCCTGGGCGTTCCTGCCGCTCACGTTCGCGGGCCGCACGATGGGCGCGTGGATGGCGGCCTTCACGTACCCCGTCACGTTCACGCCCGACGAGCGTTCCGTGCTGACGACGGTGGCGCGGATGCTGGCACAGGCCCTCTCGCGGGCCGGGGTCGCCGAGTCCGAGCGGGAGCTCACGGACGGCCTCCAGCGCTCGATGCTGCCCACCCTGGGGCCGCAGATCCCGGGCATGAGCGTCGCGGCCCGGTACGTGCCCACCGGCGGCGGACTCCAGGTGGGCGGCGACTGGTACGACATGATCCCGCTGCCCGGCGGCACCTCCCGGAACAGCCCCGAGGGTGGCCGCTTCGCCCTGGTCATCGGCGACGTCCAGGGCCATGACGTACGCGCCGCCGGACTGATGGGCCAGCTCCGGATCGCACTGCGGGCGTACGCCTCCGAGGGACACCGCCCGGACGCGGTCCTCTCCCGCGCCTCACGCTTCCTGTACGGGATCACGTACAACGAGGAGGTCGCGGACCTGCGCTTCGCGACCTGCCTGTACGTGGAGGTCGATCCGGAGAGCGGGGTCCTGGAGATAGCCAGGGCCGGGCATCCGGACCCGGCGATACGCATGGCCGACGGGACCGTGCTGACCCGGCCGACCGCGGGCGGGCTGCCGCTCGGCATCGATCCGGACGCCGACTATCCGACGACGCGGCTCGTCCTGGAGCCCGGCGAGACCATGCTGATCTGCACGGACGGGCTCATCGAGACCGGCGGGCACGACCTGGACACCGGCTGGCGGCGGATCCGCAGGATCCTGGAGAGCCACGACGGCGACATGGAGGAGCTCGCCGACGCGCTGGTCCAGGCCGTGCACGGGCCCTCCTCCCACCACACGACCGGGCCGCTGGTGGACCGCCGCGAGGACGACATAGCGGTGCTGCTGCTGAACAGGGCGGGGGAGCACAGCGACCTCGGGGGCACCCTGACCGAGCGGCCCTCCGTACGCCGGACCATGGTGACCGTCGCACAGGCCGAGCACGAGCGGGTCGCGGGAGCCCGGCAGCAGCTGCGGGAGTTCCTGCACGACTGGGCCTCCGCCGACCAGGTCGACTCGGCGGTCCTGCTGGTCTCCGAGATGATCACGAATGTCCTCGTCCACACCGACGCGGACGCGCTGCTCGTCGCCGAGATGACGGGCGGGCCGGGGGCACGTCGGATACGGATCCAGGTGACGGACGGGAGCGACGACCTGCCCCACAAGCGGCACCCCGGCGAACTGGCGTCCTCCGGGCGGGGCCTGATGCTGATGGAGCTGCTCGCGGACGCGTGGGGGGTGGACCCGCGGGGCGAGGGCAAGAGCATCTGGTTCGAGCTCTACGAGGAGGAGCCGGACGGGGAGGAGCCGGGCGGGGAGGAGCCGGGCGGCGAGGCCGAGCCCGGGGTTCCCGGCTTCTCCGGGGTCTCCGACGTCTCCGAGGTCCCCGGAAACGCGTAACGCCCCCGCAGTTCCGCCATCACCCCGAACGCCGCCGCCGTCAGGGGCACCGCCAGCAGCATTCCGAGGATGCCCGCCACGGACGCACCCGCGGTGATCGCCAGCATGACGACGGCGGGGTGCATCTGCACGGTCCGGCTCTGGATCATCGGCTGGAGCACATGCCCCTCAAGGACCTGCACGGCCAGGACGACCCCCAGCGCCCACAGCGCGATCACGAAACCCCGGTCCGCGAGGGCCACCAGAATCGCCACCGCGCCGGAGAGAAAAGCGCCCAGGTACGGGATGTACGCACCGACGAACACGAGCGCACCGAGCCCGACGGCCCCCGGCACCCGCAGCACGAGCAGGCCCACGGTGATGCAGATCGCGTCGATGAGCGCAATGAACGTCGTCCCGCGCATGAACCCCTCGACGGCCCGGTACGCCCGCCGCGCCATCGCCTCGGCCATGTCGCCCGAGCCCCGCGGCACCAGCGAGCGCAGGGTCCCGGCCGCCCGGTGCGAGTCCCGCAGGAAGAAGAAGACGAGCAGCAGCGCGAGGACGGCCATGGCGATGGCCTGGCCCACGACGCTGATCCCGCTGATCACCCCGGACGCCGCCGTCCCGCCGAACTTGCCCAGCAGCTCCTTGGCGTTGGAGGCGAGGTCGTCGAGCGAGGTGCCGGCCGCCCCGAAGTGCTCGGACAGCGACTCGGCGGCCTGCTTGAGCGAGGCGGTGATCTCGTCACCGGTGTCGATCAGCGCGGCCACCACGATGTACGTGGCCCCGCCGACGACGGCGAGCACGGCGGCGCAGGTCACACCGGCCGCGATCGACCGGTTCACCTTCGCCCGCACCAGCCGCCCGTACAGCGGCCGGAGCAGCGCCGTCCCGAGCAGCGCGAGCAGCACCGGCACCACCGCGGTCTTGAACTCGACGCACAGCCGCACCCCGACCACCACGACCCCGGTCACCAGCAGAGCGACGACGCACCAGGCGGCCACGCGGCGTACGGGTTCGGGCAGGAGCCGGGCGGATTCCGGAAGCAGGGGCTGCACGGCTCCACCTGACCATGCGTCAGTCGGGGCGGCGCTCCGGGAGGGGCTGAAAGGGGGACCTGCCGGGGGACGGGTGCGCAATGATGCGAACCATGGCCGCCATCACTGAGATACCAGGGCCCAAAGGCCTCCCCCTGCTCGGCTCGGCACTCGATCTCCGGCGCGATTCGCTGGACGTCTTCCTCCGGGCCCGGCGGGACCACGGCGACGTGGTGCGTCTCTCCGCGGGGCCGCCGGGAGTCCGTACGGTGCTGCACTGCGTCTTCTCCGCGGAGGGCGTTCAGCAGATCCTTGCCTCGCAGGCGGCCAACTTCCGCAAGGACAACCAGTTCTACGAGGAGCTGCGGCAGTCCGCCGGCAACGGCCTGCTCACCGCGCAGGACGCCGACTACCGGCGCCAACGCCGTCTGATCCAGCCGCTGTTCACGAAACGGCAGGTGGACACCTATGCCACGGCGGTGACACTGGAGGCCGACGGCGCGGTCGAGCGCTGGCGGGACGCGGCCGACGGCGTCGTCGACGTGGTCCGGGAGATGGACCGGCTCGCGCTGCGCACGGTCTCCCGCATCCTGTTCGGCGCGGACGTCGAGGCCACGGTCGACGTCATCCACGACAACTTCCCCGTGGTCAGCGAGTACGTGACGCGGCGCGGCTTCTCCCCCGTCAACCTGCCGCGTTCCTGGCCCCTCCCGTCCAACCGCCGGGCCGGGGCCGCGTCCCAGACGGTGTACGCGGTCTGCGACCGGATCATCGCGGAGCGCAGGGCGGCCGACGCGACGGCCGGGACCGCCTCCGCCGAGGGCGACGACCTGCTCTCCCTTCTGGCCCGGGCGGGCAGCGAGGAGGACGGCAGCCTCGACGCGGCCGAACTCCGCAACCAGGTGCTGGTCTTCCTGGTCGCGGGCCACGAGACCACCGCGACGTCCATGGCCTTCGCGCTCCATCTCCTCGCCCGCCACCCGGAGGCCCAGAAGCGGGCCCAGGAGGAGGCCGACCGGCTGCCGTCGGGGCGGCCGCCCTCGGCCGCCGACCTCGACGAACTCCCGTACCTGACAAGGGTGCTGAAGGAGTCCATGCGGCTGTATCCGGCCGCTCCGGTGGTCGGCCGCCGGTCCGTCGAGGCCGCGGAGGTCGACGGGCACCTGATCCCGGCGGGCGCGGACGTCCTGGTCCTGCCCTGGGTCACCCACCGCCACCCGGACCTGTGGGACGACCCGGAACGCTTCGACCCCGACCGCTTCACCCCCGAGCGGGAGGCGGCCCGCCACCGCTACGCCTGGTTCCCCTTCGGCGGCGGCCCGCGTGCCTGCATCGGCCAGTACTTCTCGATGCTGGAGTCCGTACTGGCCCTGGCGGCCCTGCTGCGCTCGTACGAACTGGAGGCCCTGGACACGGAGGTCCCCCTGGCAGCGGGAATCACCCTCCAGGCGACGGGTCCGGCACGGGTACGGGTGCGGGCCCGCGGCTGACCGCACACAACGAAACAGGCCCGAAGTCGCAGGACGAACCTGCGGCTTCGGGCCTGTCTCGTGCTGCACCGGACCCTGCGGGCCGACCGCGGACCGGGGGTCGAGAGGGCGTCGAACGGGCGACTACAGCCCGCCCTCCGTCATTCCGTGCACGGCGGGAATGGTCCCCAGCCGCCCCTTCTGGAAGTCGTCGAAGGCCTGCTGCAGCTCCTCGCGGGTGTTCATCACGAAGGGGCCGTAGTGGGCCATCGGCTCCCGGATCGGCTGGCCGCCCAGGATGACGACCTCCAGGTCCGGGGTGTTGGCGTCCTGCTTCTCGTCCGCGCGGACGGTCAGCGACGAACCCGCGCCGAAGACGGTGGTCTGCCCGGTGTGGACCGGGCGACGGTCCGCACCGACACTGCCGCGTCCTGCCATCACGTACGCGAGGGCGTTGAAGTCCTCGCGCCACGGGAGCGTGAGCTCGGCGCCGGGCGCCACGGTCGCGTGGATCATGGTGATCGGCGTGTGCGTGATGCCGGGACCCTGGTGGCCGTCCAGCTCACCGGCGATGACGCGCAGGAGCGCGCCGCCGTCGGGCGTGCTGAGCAGCTGGACCGAGCCGCCGCGGATGTCCTGGTAGCGCGGCGCCATCATCTTGTCCTTGGCCGGCAGGTTCACCCACAGCTGGAGCCCGTGGAAGAGACCGCCCGACAGGACGAGCGCCTCCGGCGGGGCCTCGATGTGCAGAAGGCCCGAGCCCGCGGTCATCCACTGGGTGTCGCCGTTGGTGATGGTGCCGCCGCCACCGTTCGAGTCCTGGTGGTCGAAGACGCCGTCGATGATGTAGGTCACGGTCTCGAAGCCGCGGTGGGGGTGCCAGGGGGTGCCCTTGGGCTCGCCCGGCGCGTACTCCACCTCACCCATCTGGTCCATCATGATGAACGGGTCGAGATGGCGGTAGTTGATCCCGGCGAACGCGCGGCGGACCGGGAAGCCCTCACCCTCGAAGCCGCTCGGCGCGGTGGTCACGGCGAGCACAGGACGTGCCACGGCCTCGGTCGACGCGGCCACACGGGGCAGGGTCAGCGGGTTCTCGACGGTCACTGCAGGCATGTCGGTACCTCCTTGTGCTCGAAGTTTAGTTGAATGTCGAACTTTCTGCCACCTGGAACGCAGAACGCCCGGAGGGCATTCCCTCCGGGCGTTCCGGTGTGGAGCGGTTCGTGCGGGCCGGTTGTGCGAACCGGTCGTGCGGGCCGTTCCTACCGGGCAGTACGCGCTTGCCGTCTGCGCGTGGCGGTGCCTGTCGGCCGTCTGTGGAGCAGCCGCGGTCAGCCGTACATCCGGCGCATGGCGAAGTCGACCATCTGCTCGACCGCCTTGGCGTCGAAGACGATGCGGTGCTCGCCCTCCATGTCGAGGACGAAGCCGTAGCCGGTGGGGAGCAGGTCGATCACCTCGGCGCCGATGACCACGAAGTACTTGGACTCCTTGCCGGCGTACCGGCGCAGTTCCTTGAGCGAGGTGAACATCGGGATCACGGGCTGCTGGGTGTTGTGCAGCGCCAGGAATCCGGGGTTGTCACCGCGCGGGCAGTAGACCTTGGAGGTGGCGAAGACCTGCTGGAAGTCCTCGGGGGTCAGCGACCCCGTGGTGAACGCGCGCACCGCGTCCGCGAGCGACGGCGGCGACGGTTCGGGGTAGAGCGGCGGCTGCTGGCCGTACCCGCCGACGCCTCCGACACCACCGGGCATTTGCTGCTGCGGCGGCGGCTGGGGCTGCGTGTACTGCTGCTGCCCCGGTCCCACGTTCTGGTCGTAGCCGTACATGGGGGCAAGAGTACTGGCGGGGCGGGCCGCCCGGTCGTCCACGGCGGATTTCCTCGAACAGGTGGCGGAGCCGTGTACTCCCACCCGAAGGTGGACCCCGAAATGTAGACCCTGCTCACACTTGGGCAATCAGGGGTTGATTCTTATTACCGACGGGTAGCATCATCGTAGCTACTAGTTGGTACGCGAACCAGATGCGCGCCAGACTCGAAAGACTCGAACCAGGTGCGAGGACTCGTCACCGAGGACTCACCACCTCCCCGATCCCTTACGGAGCCGTCGCCATGGGGCACTACAAGTCGAATCTCCGCGACATCGAGTTCAACCTCTTCGAGGTGCTCGGGCGCGACAAGCTGTACGGCACCGGCCCGTTCGCGGAGATGGACACCGAGACCGCCAAGAGCATCCTCGAAGAGCTGACGCGCCTCTCGGAGAACGAGCTGGCGGAGTCCTTCGCGGACGCCGACCGCAACCCTCCGGTCTTCGACCCGGAGACCAACACGGCGCCCGTCCCGGCATCCTTCAAGAAGTCCTACCAGGCCTTCATGGACTCCGAGTACTGGCGGCTCGGCCTCCCCGAGGAGATCGGCGGCACCACCGCCCCCCGCTCCCTGATCTGGGCGTACGCGGAGCTGGTGCTCGGCGCCAACCCCGCCGTGTGGATGTACTCCTCCGGCCCCGCCTTCGCGGGCATCCTCTTCGACGAGGGCAACGAGGTGCAGAAGCACATCGCGAAGATCGCCGTGGACAAGCAGTGGGGCTCCACCATGGTGCTCACCGAGCCGGACGCCGGCTCGGACGTGGGCGCGGGGCGTACGAAGGCGGTCGAGCAGGCGGACGGCTCCTGGCACATCGAGGGCGTCAAGCGCTTCATCACGTCCGGTGAGCACGACATGTCGGAGAACATCCTCCACTACGTGCTCGCGCGTCCCGAGGGCGCCGGCCCCGGCACCAAGGGCCTGTCCCTCTTCCTCGTCCCGAAGTACGAGTTCGACTTCGAGACCGGCGAGCTGGGCGAGCGCAACGGCGCGTACGCGACGAACGTCGAGCACAAGATGGGCCTCAAGGCCTCCAACACGTGCGAGATGACGTTCGGCGACCGCCACCCGGCCAAGGGCTGGCTCATCGGCGACAAGCACGACGGCATCCGCCAGATGTTCCGCATCATCGAGTTCGCCCGCATGATGGTCGGCACGAAGGCCATCTCGACGCTGTCGACGGGCTACCTGAACGCTCTGGAGTACGCCAAGGAGCGCGTCCAGGGCCCCGACCTCGCGCAGTTCATGGACAAGACCGCGCCCAAGGTCACCATCACGCACCACCCGGACGTGCGCCGCTCGCTGATGACGCAGAAGGCGTACGCGGAGGGCATGCGCGCCCTGGTGCTGCACACCGCCGCGCTCCAGGACGAGATCCAGGTCAAGGAGGCCGAGGGCGAGGACGCGTCCGCCCTGGAGGCCCTCAACGACCTGCTCCTGCCGATCGTGAAGGGCTACGGCTCCGAGAAGGGCTACGAGCAGCTCGCCCAGTCCCTGCAGACCTACGGCGGCTCCGGCTTCCTGCAGGAGTACCCGATCGAGCAGTACATCCGCGACGCCAAGATCGACACCCTGTACGAGGGCACGACCGCGATCCAGGGCCAGGACTTCTTCTTCCGGAAGATCGTCCGCAACCAGGGCGCGGCCCTCAACTCCCTCGCCGAGGACATCAAGAAGTTCCTGGCGCTCGGCACCGGCGGCGAGGAGCTGTCCGGCGCCCGCGAGCACCTCGCCAAGGCGGCCGTAGAGCTGGAGGCCATCGTCGGCCTGATGCTCACCGACCTCGCGGCGACCGAGCAGGACGTCAAGAACATCTACAAGGTCGGTCTCAACAGCACCCGCCTGCTGATGGCCTCCGGTGACGTCGTCGTCGGCTACCTGCTCCTGAAGGGTGCCGCCGTCGCCGCCGAGAAGCTGGAGACGGCCTCGGCGAAGGACCGGCCGTTCTACACCGGCAAGATCGCCGCGGCGAAGTTCTTCGCTGCGAACGTCCTGCCGGGCGTCACCGGTGCGCGCAAGCTCGCCGAGGGCGTCGAGCTGGACCTGATGGAGCTGGACGAGTCGGCGTTCTGACCGGGGCCCACCTCTGGGGGCTGCGGCCCCCGGGGCCCTGAAGAAAGGCGGGGCGCGGCCCCCGCCTTTCTTCAGGGGCGCGGGGAACTGCGCGACCAGCCCCCACGCACCCGCAGGGTCGGCGATCAGGCCGTGAGCCGTCGCGTTCGCGCCGAACGTCCGGACCCGTCCCACCGTCTGTACACACCCCTCACGAAGGCCCGTTCCCATCCCCGGGGGCGGGCCTTCGTACGTCGTTAAGGTGAACCCATGCGCACACCCCCACGCTTCGACCGCGGACACACCGACGACCTCATGTCCTTCCTGGCGGCGAGCCCGTCCCCGTACCACGCCGTGGCGAACGCCGCCGAGCGGCTGGAGAAGGCGGGCTTCCGGCAGGTCGCGGAGACCGACGCGTGGGACGGGACGAGCGGTGGAAAGTACGTGCTGCGCGGGGGCGCGATCATCGCCTGGTACGTGCCGGAGGGCGCCGAGCCGCACACCCCCTTCCGCATCGTCGGGGCGCACACCGACTCCCCCAACCTGCGGGTGAAACCGCGCCCGGACAGCGGTGCGCACGGCTGGCGCCAGGTCGCGGTCGAGGTCTACGGCGGTCCGTTGCTCAACTCCTGGCTCGACCGGGACCTGGGCCTCGCCGGACGGCTGTCGCTCCGGGACGGCTCGACGCGCCTGGTGAACATCGACCGGCCGCTGCTGCGCGTGCCCCAACTCGCCATCCACCTGGACCGGTCCGTCACCTCGGACGGCCTCAAGCTCGACAAGCAGCGGCATCTGCAGCCCATCTGGGGCCTGGGCGACGACGTGCGCGACGGCGACCTGATCCGCTTCCTGGAGGAGGAGTCGGGGCTCACCGAGGGCGAGACCACCGGCTGGGACCTGATGGTCCACTCCATCGAACCGCCCGCCTACCTGGGCCGCGACAAGGAGCTGCTCGCGGGCCCGCGCATGGACAACCTGCTGTCCGTGCACGCCGGTACGGCGGCGCTGGCCGGCGTGGCGACGGCCGACGAGGCCCTCTCCTACATCCCGGTCCTCGCGGCGTTCGACCACGAGGAGAACGGCTCGCAGTCGGACACGGGGGCGGACGGGCCGCTGCTGGGCAGCGTGCTGGAGCGTTCGGTGTTCGCGCGCGGCGGCTCGTACGAGGACAGGGCCCGCGCCTTCGCCGGCACGGTCTGTCTCTCCTCCGACACGGGCCACGCCGTGCACCCGAACTACGCCGAGCGGCACGACCCGACGCACCACCCGCGCGCGGGCGGCGGCCCGATCCTCAAGGTGAACGTCAACAACCGCTACGCGACGGACGGTTCGGGCCGCGCCGTGTGGGCCGCCGCCTGCGAGAGGGCCGACGTGCCCTTCCAGACCTTCGTCTCCAACAACTCCATGCCCTGCGGCACCACCATCGGTCCCATCACCGCGGCCCGCCACGGCATCAAGACGGTCGACATCGGCGTGGCCATCCTCTCCATGCACAGCGCCCGCGAACTCTGCGGCGCCACCGACCCGTTCCTGCTGGCGAACTCGTTGGTGGGGTTCCTGGAGGGGTAGGCGAGCTCCGGAGGGGCAGGCCGCGGAGATCTCCCCTGCGTGACTCCTCCCCCGGCTGAGGCCGGGGGCTTCTCGCTATGCCGGGTTGGCGTTGCGACGGACCAGCCCGGCCCGTAGAACGTTGGTGGCTGCCACGGTGTCGGCGTGCGCGTGGTGGCCGCAGGCGACGCAGTGGAACTTTTCCTGTGTGGGCCGGTTCTCCTTGGCGGTGTGCCCGCATTCGGGGCACTCACGGGAGGTGTTGCGGGGGTCCACGGCGATCACTTCCCGTCCAGCGCTTTCAGCCTTGGCGTGCAGGATCGTCAGGAACACCCCCCATCCGGCATCGTTGATCGACTTGTTGAGCCCGGCTTTGGCGGCCGCCCCGTTGGGCAGGAAGGTGCCCGGCCGGCCGGGGTCGGGCTTGGGTTCCGGGGCCTTGCTCATGTTGCAGATCTTGAGGTCTTCGTGCGCGATGAAGTCGTGCGCGCGGACCAGGCCGAGGGCGGTCTTGTGGGCGTGGTCGAGCCGCTGGCGGTGCACCTTGCCGTGCATCTGGGCAACCTTGTCCACCGCGCGCTGGTGGTTAGCGGTCCGGTCCTTCGCCTTGCAGCGCGGGAACCGGGACAGGGCCTGCTGCGCTGCCTTGAGCTTCTCGGATGCACGGCGGCCGTGGCGCGGGTTGGGCACGAAAGCGCCGTTCGAGTCGGCGAGGAAGTTCGCGATGCCCAGGTCGATACCGGCCACGGAGCCTGTCGTCGGCAGCGGCTCCGGTGCAGCCTGCTCGGCGGTCAGCACGACGTACCAGCGCTTGCCCTCACGCTTGACACTGATGGTCTTGACCTTTCCCAACACCGGGCGGTGCTGGTTGACCCTGACGTGGCCCACGCCCTGGAAGCGGACGCGGGCGGTCGGGTCGTGCGGAGTGGAGTTCCACCGGCAGCCGTCCCCGTCCTTCGGGAAGTCCACCGTGTCGAACCAGTTCACCCCGCGAAAGCGCGGATAGCCGGGAACCTCACCGGACTTGACCCGGCGGAAGAACGCGGCGAACGCCTTGTCCAGGCGGCGCAGGGTGGCCTGCTGCGAGCTGAACGACCAGCGGCCCTGACGCTCAGGGTCGAACGCCCGGATCTCCTTGAGCTGCGCCGACTGCATCCCGTACTTGACGGTGGTCTTCGAGACATGCCGGTAGGCATCGCGGCGTTCCTGCAACGCCGCGTTGTAGAGGGAGCAGTGGTCCCGCAGCATCTCAGCGAGTGCCTGGGCCTGGCGGACGGTGGGCCGCAGGAGGAACTTGTACGCACGGATCATCCAGCCCACCCCCTCCGGTCGGGATCGCTTGATCCTACTACACTTGGTGTATGTCACCGCGCTGGGAACCAGATCCCGATGTCCGAAGGGGGAATCATGTCATTTTCAACCTCCATGCACACTTGGTGTTCGTCACGAAGTACCGGCGGGAGATCTTCAACGGTGAGATGCTGACGCGCTGCGAGGAGATCATGCGGGACGTGTGCGAGAGCTTCGGCGCGGAGCTGCGGGAGTTCAACGGCGAAGGCGATCACGTTCACCTGCTCGTGCACTACCCGCCGAAAATCTCCCTGTCCAAGCTCGTCAACAGCCTCAAGGGCGTCAGCTCCCGATACCTGCGCGCGGAGTACATCGACCGGATCAACCGAATCGGGACAGGCTCGGTGTTCTGGTCCCCGTCCTACTTCGCCGCGTCCTGCGGCGGCGCACCGTTGAGCATCGTCAAGGACTACATCGAGAACCAGAAGCGACCGGCCTGACCGTCATCACACAGGCGCAGTGATCTCCGGCGCTTCGCGCCTCCGGGCCGAGGATCACATTCCCGCCCGGCCTGAAGGCCGGGATTCCCTGCGAAGAACAAGGGATGGAGGGACGCGGTCCGGGTACTCGCCCCGGACCCGGGAACCGCACGGTCTCCGGGCCCGGAACGAACTGTGTTTCAAACAGGAGGCGACACCCATGGGCCTGGGCGGGTGCATCATTCTGATCGCCGCAGGGGCGATCCTCACGTTCGCGACCGACTGGGACATGCAGGGGGTCAACCTCGACCTGGTCGGCATCATCTTCATGATCGTCGGGCTGATCGGTGTGGCGACGTTCAGCAGCATCGCCAAGCGGCGCCGGGTCGTGGTACCGCCCACCACACCGGTGGTCACCGAGGAGCAGCGCAGCCGCGGCGGGTACAGCGACGGTTACGGCGCCTGATCACCGACGACCTCAGCATCCGACCACCGACGGCTCCGGCATCCGACCGCCGTACGAATCAGCTGTTCAGCACGTGTCCGGTGGTGGCGTCCACATGGTCGGGGACCTCCTCGTGGCGGTCCCCGACCGACAGCGTGCCGGTGGGCTCGATGACGAGGATCGCCGCGCCGGAGGGTGAACTCGGCTTGTGCTCGGTGCCGCGCGGGACCGTGAAGAGCGACCCCTTGGGCAGGACCACCGTGCGCTCGCCGCCGGGCTCGCGCAGGGCGATGCGCAGTTCGCCCTCCACGACCAGGAAGAACTCGTCGGTGTGGTCGTGGGTGTGCCAGACGTGCTCGCCCTCGACCTTCGCGAGGCGTACGTCGTAGTCGTTGACGGCGGTGACGATGCGCGGGCTCCACAGGTCGTCGAAGGAGGCGAGCGCGGCGGCGAGGGAGACGGGTTCGCTGTTCTGGGCGGCTTGGGGCTGGGTGGCTTGAGGCTGGGTGGCTTGAGGCTGGGTCGCTCGGGTCTGGGCCATGGGTTCATCGTGCGGCCGGACGGCCCGGGCATACGAGTGCTAGAAATCGCACATGCCGCAAGGATCCTCGCAGCACTCGACTCCGCCTGCTCCGTCTGCTCCGCCTGCGCTGCTTGCTCCGCCTTCGTCTCAGGGGCGGCGGCCGCACCGCGTCGCCGTGATCGTCGACGAGGGCACCAACCCCTTCGAAGTGGGCGTCGCGACCGAGCTGTTCGGACTGCCGAGGCCCGAACTCGGTCTGCCCCAGCCGCTGTACGAGCTGACGCTGTGCACCCCCACCCCCGGGGTCCGGATGAACCACGGCTTCTTCACGCTGAGCGGGGTGCCCGGGCTCGACGCGGTGGACGACGCGGAGACCCTCGTCGTCCCCGGCCGCCCCGACAACGTCGTGCCGCGCGGCGAGGCCGTACTCGACGCCGTCCGGCGCACCCACGCCCGCGGGGCCCGCGTCGTGAGCCTGTGCACCGGGAGCTTCGCGCTCGCCGAAGCCGGAATCCTTGACGGGCGCCGGGCCACCACGCACTGGCGCTGGGCCGACCTCTTCCGGGAGCTCCACCCGAAGGTCCTGCTTGAGCCGGACGTGCTCTTCGTCGACGAAGGCGACGTGCTGACGGCGGCGGGCAGCGCGGCCGCACTCGACCTCGGGCTGCACATCGTGCGCCGCGACCACGGCGCCGAGATCGCGAACGCCGTGTCCCGGCGGCTCGTCTTCGCCGCCCATCGCGACGGCGGGCAGCGGCAGTTCGTCGAACGCCCACTTCCCGACGTCCGGGACGAGTCCCTGGCACCGCTGCTGGCCTGGGCGCAGGCCCGGATCGGCGAACCGCTGACGGTCGCGGACCTCGCGACGCACGCGGCCGTGTCGCCCGCCACACTCCACCGCCGCTTCCGTGCCCAGCTGGGCACGACCCCACTGGCGTGGCTGACGGGCGAACGGGTGGCGCTGGCCTGCCGGCTCATCGAACGCGGCGAGGAACGACTGGACGTCGTCGCGGAACGCAGCGGTCTCGGCACCGCCGCCAACCTGCGGACCCGGCTGCGCCGCGAGACCGGGCTCAGCCCGTCGGCCTACCGACGGCGTTTCGGACCTGCTGCCGGGGAACCGCTAAGAGCATGAAATTCCTCGTACGCGACCGGCTCCTGGGCATCGGTGACGACTACTGGATCGAGGACGAGCACGGCCGCAAGGCCTTCCTCGTCGACGGCAAGGCGATGCGGCTGCGGGACACCTTCGAGCTGAAGGACGCGCAGGGGCGGGTGCTGATCGACATCCACAAGAAGATGCTCGCCCTGCGGGACACGATGGTCATCGAACGGGGTGGTGAGCCGCTGGCGACCATCCGCCGCAAGCGGCTGTCACTCCTCCGCAACCACTACCGCGTGGCCCTCGCCGACGGGACCGAGCTCGACGTCAGCGGCAAGATCCTCGACCGGGAGTTCGTCGTCGAGTACGACGGCGAACTCCTCGCCCACATCTCCCGCCGGTGGCTGCGGGTCCGGGAGACCTACGGCGTCGAGGTCGTACGCGACGACGCGGATCCCGCCCTGCTGATCGCAGTGGCGGTATGCGTGATCCACCTGGCGGAAAGGGAACGGGACTCGGACTGAGACGGATTCCTCGCCCCCGCCGCCCCTACCCATTCCCTTCCCCTGGGGGCTGACGCCCCCAGACCCCCACTGAAATTCAGCCCCTCCGGCGTTTGAGGAGCGGGGGT
>NZ_JAPWHT010000179.1:0-19324 GCF_027270795.1 Streptomyces sp. ActVer | reverse complement strand
CGCTGCCATTGCGCGAGCGCGTGGCGCGGGCGGCGGTCCGGCGCAGCCCCGACTGCCGGGGCCGACGCACCCCCAACTGCCAAAGCGGGCCAGGGCGTTCCGCGGGTCGCGGGACCGCCCGCCCTGTCGCCACATCGTTCGCGTCGTCCGCCTCGTCCACGTCCGCCATTCTGCCGCCGCCCGCGCCGGACCGCGTCCCCCAGGTCAGCAGTGCCGTATCCCTCGCGCGGGGGATGCCGTCCCCCGGGCCAGGGGCGGCGAAGACTGCTCCAGGGCGGGACGACGCCGCGCGCCGCGGTCCCTAGCCTCGCTGGACATGGACGCAACCATCGAAGTCCGGGACCTCCGCAAGAGGTTCGGGCAGACCGTCGCCGTGGACGGGCTCTCCTTCACGGTCGAACCGGGCCAGGTCACCGGCTTCGTCGGCCCCAACGGGGCAGGCAAGTCGACGACCATGCGGACCGTGCTCGGCCTGGACGCCCCCGACACGGGCCACGCCCTCATCGGCGGGCGCCCCTACCACGCCCTGCGCACCCCGCTGTTGGAGGTCGGCGCGCTCCTCGACGCCGCCGCACTGCACCCGGCCCGCCGCGGCCGCGACCATCTGCGCTGGCTGGCCCACTCGCACGGCCTGCCCATGCGCCGGGTCGACGAGGTCCTCGAACAGGTCGGCATGGAACAGCCGGCCCGACGCAGGGCGGGCGGCTACTCGCTCGGCATGCGCCAGCGCCTCGGCATCGCCGCCGCGCTCCTCGGCGACCCACCCGTGCTCCTCTTCGACGAACCGGTCAACGGCCTCGACCCCGAGGGAATCCAGTGGATCCGCGGCCTGCTGCGCCGACTGGCCGCAGAGGGCCGAGCGATCCTCGTCTCCAGCCATCTGATGAGCGAACTCGAGGACACCGCAGACCACTTGGTCGTCATCGGCCGGGGCCGCCTGATCGCCGACACGGCCGTCGCCGACCTGCTGGCCGCGGCGTCCGGCGACCGTGTGGCCCTGCGTACGAGTGCGCGTACGGAGGCGATGGAACTGCTCGCCCACAAGGGCGGCACGGTCGCGGTGACCGGCCGCGACACCCTCACCGTCACCGGTCTGCCGCCGGAACGGATCGTGGCGCTCCTCACCGAGGCCGGGATCGTGTTCGCGGAGGTGGGCTCCCACCGGGCCACCCTGGAAGAGGCGTACATGGAACTGACCCGGGACTCCACGGAGTTCGTCTCCGCGGTGGACGGCGAGGTCGCGCGATGACGTCCTCCTCGACACCGCCCTCCCTCACTCCCCCGACACCTCCGGCACCCGCGCCGAGTACTCCGTACAGGTCCCAACTCCAGCCGGGACGGGACGGGTTCGTACGGCTGCTGCGCGCGGAGTGGAGCAAGTTCTGGACCGTACGGAGCTGGCTGCTGGTCCTCGTGCTGGCGGCGGCCGCCACGGTCGTGATCTCGCAACTCGGCGCGAGCGGCTCCGTGAACGACTCCAACGGCCGGGTCCGTATCGTCTCCGCCCCCGACGGCACCCGCGTGGACGACACCTTCCGCTTCGTCCACCGGCCGCTCACCGGGGACGGCAGTGTCACGGTCCAGGTGTCCGGCATCGAGGGACGCGAGGGCAGGTCCCCGGAGCCGTGGGCGAAGGCCGGCGTCATGGTCAAGTCGAGCACCAAGCCCGGCAGTTCGTACGTGGCCCTGATGGTGACCCCGGACCACGGCGTCCGTATGCAGTGGGACTTCACCCACGACGAGCAGGGCTCGTCGGCCGGCGCACGCTGGCTCCGGCTGACGCGTTCGGGCCAGGAGCTGACGGGCTACGAGTCGCCGGACGGGCGTAAGTGGACGAAGATCGCGACCGTCCGCCCGGCGGACCTGCCGAAGACCGCCCGGGCGGGTCTCTTCGCCGCCACCCCGGCGCACACCACCCTGCGCCGCTCCTTCGGCGGGACCTCGGCGACCGCGGGCATCGCGACCGCGACGGCGGACTTCGACCACGTGGAACTGCGCGGCAGCGCCGCCGACCCGTCCTGGACCAGCACCGACGTGGGCGCCCCCGACCCGGACGACCCGGACCTCCCGGCGTCGGGCCCGGCCCGGCCGATCCCCGGCAGCACGAAGGTCACCGGCGCCGGCGCCTTCACGGTCACCGGCCAGGGCGACATCGCCCCGGACCAGACCGCCGGCGACACCGTCCAGATGAGCTTCCAGGGCGTCTCCGTGGGCGTCCTGTTCATGGTGGCGCTCGGCGCGCTCTTCATCACCGCCGAGTACAAGCGCGGCATGATCCGTACGACGTTCACGGCGAGTCCGCGCCGGGAACAGGTACTGGCGGCGAAGGTCCTGGTGATCGGGGGAGTGACGTTCGCCGCGGGGCTCGTGGCGACGGCCCTGGCGTTCCCGCTCGCCCAGGACACGCTGCGCTCGAACGGCTTCAAGCCGCCCGCGTTCCCGGATCTCTCGATGCTGGAGGGGGCGGTTCCGCAGGCGGTCGTCGGCAGCGCGCTCCTGCTGTCCCTGGTCGCGGTCCTCGCCCTGGCCGTGGGCGCGCTGCTCCGCAGCAGCGCGGGCGCGATCACGGCGGTGGTGGTCCTGGTGGTCCTGCCGCAGATCCTGGCGTTCGCCCTCCCGCTGCCGGCCGCCGAGTGGCTGCTGCGGCTGACCCCGGCGGCGGCCTTCGCGATCCAGCAGGGGGTCACCCGCTATCCGCAGGTGGACTACAACTGCCTCCCGGAGAGCGGCTGTTACCCGATGGCCCCCTGGAACGGCCTGGCGGTGCTGGGCGCGTACGTGGCGGTGGCGCTCGCCCTCGCGGTCTGGCGCCTGCGCAGGAGGGACGCGTGAGCCGCCGGCGGGCGCTCCGCCCGCTGCACGCCGAGTGGACGAAACTCCGTACGCTGCACAGCAGTTGGTGGCTTCTGGCGGCGACCGCGGTCCTCACGGTCGTGGTCGGCGCGGCCGCGCTGTCCGCCGTCGGCACCGGCGCGTGCCCGTCGGCGGCCGACTGCCACGAGGACACGGTGAAACTGAGCCTGACGGGCGTCTGGCTGGGCCAGGCGACGGCCCTCGTCCTCGGCGCGCTGTCGATGGGGGCGGAGTACGGCACGGGCACGATCCGCACGACACTGACGGCGATGCCCCACCGGGTGTCGCTGCTGGTGGCGAAGGCGGCGGTCCTGGCCGCCATGACGGCGGCTGCGGGAACGGCGGCGATCCTGGGTTCCCTCTACGCGGGCCGGCTGATCCTCCCCGGCAACGGCTTCACTCCGGAGGCCGGCTACCCGCTCCCGTCCCTGGCCGACGGCTCCACACTCCGCGCCGCCTTCGGGTCGGTCCTCTGTCTGGCCCTGACGGCCCTGCTCGGCCTCGGCCTCGCTGCCCTGCTGCGGGACAGCACGGGCGCGATCACGATGGGCCTCGGCCTGCTGTACGCGGTCCCGCTCCTGGCCGGCGTCCTGGGCGACCCGAGCTGGCGGGACCGTCTCGAACGCTGGGCCCCGATGCCGGCGGGCCTCGCCATCCAGGCCACGCGCGACCTCTCCCGCCTCCCGATCGGCCCATGGCCGGGCCTCGGCGTACTGGCGGCGTACGCACTCGGGTTGCTGCTGGTGGCGGGCGCGGCCTTCAGGGTGCGGGACGCGTAGGGGCCCCTTCCCTTTGGGAGGGGGCCATTCGTATGTGTGTCGGCTGCGGGTGGGTGGGGGCTGGTCGCGCGGTTCCCCGCGCCCCTGAAAGGCAAAAGCTCGCGTGCACCCGTGCTTTTGAGGGGCGCGGGGAACTGCGCGAGCAACCACGATGCACCCGCGGCCGACACACAAACGAATGGCCCCCAACGGCTCAGCGCGCCAGATCCGGCAGCGCCAGCCATTCCTTCCAGGACAGGTCGCGCCCGATGAACCGCGGCCGCTCGAAGGGCCATGCCTCACCGATCCACCGCGGCACGAGCGCGTCGAGATCCCGCTCCAGAGCGGTCCCCACCTGCTCGTCGACGACCCACCAGGAGATCTCGGCGTCGGCCCCGGCCTTCTCCGGCGGATCGATGTAGACGCAGCCGTACTCGACGCTCTCCGCCTCGTCGAACAACACGTAGTTGAACGACTCGTGAGCGGCGATCTCGGCCTCGTGCCGCTCCAGGTCCGCCAGGTTCGCCTCGTACGTGATCGTGGCGGCGGGCCATCCCCAGGCCTCCCCGAAGATGGACCACAGCCGCTCCCGCGACTTCATCACCGTCGGGTAGTCGATCGCGGCGTCCCCGCCGGTGATCGGCCGCAGGTGATGCCCGCCGGGCACGTCGACACGCAGCGGATGGACGAAGTCAGCAGGCAGCCAGGTCATCCCCGGAGGCTAACCGCCTGCCCGCCGACCCGCACCGGGTTATTCCGTGGGCTGTCCGAGGGGGCGCCCGCCGTCATCGGAGCGGACGCCGTCCGCGTGGGTCGTCCGCGTGGGCGTCGCCGCTCACGCGGACCGTGAGGGCCCCTGTTCGCTGCGCCGCCCCTGCCACGACTACGTCGACCCCGACGAACGACCCGAACCCGAAGAGCGCGAGCACGAGGGGCACCCAGGCCGGCCGGATGCGGCCCCCGGGGCTCGCGGAGGTCGCGGCGGCCAAGGCGGACGGCCGCTGGGAGGCGGCGTACGAGTCCCAGCGGAACGCCACGGTCCCGGACGACCTGGCCGCCGCGCTGGACCGCAACCCGCGCGCGAAGGCCTTCTTCGAGGGGCTCGGCAGGACGGACCGGTACCTGGTCGTCCTGGGCCTGCTGAAGGCGAGGACACCGGAGGTCAGGGCGGCCCGACTGGATAAGGCGGTCAAGGGGCTGGAGTCGGGGCGCCGGGCACGGTGACGTGCCGACAAGCCCTAGGCACCGGGCTCGCCGCCTCCGTACCGGAAGAGCTCGTTGAGGTCCGTCTGGGAGATCTGGTCGGCGGCGTACGAGAACGTGCCGTGGTCGGCCAACTCCCGGGCGGCGCGCAGCAGATGGCGGTACATCGTGCGGGCGATGCTGCCGCCCACCGTGACCCGCCGCACTCCGAGCGCGCGCAGGTCGTCCAGCGAGAGCGCGTTGCCGGTGAGCCCCATGACCACGTTGAGCGGGCCGTCGAGTTCGCGTACCAGCGTGCCGATGGTCGCGGCGTCGCCGGCACCCGGGACGAACGCGCAGTCCGCGCCGGCCGTCAGATACGCGTTGGCCCGCCGCACGCACTCGTCGAGCGAACCGCCGACCAGCAGCGCGTCGGTCCGGCCGACCAGGACGAACGGCTCGCCACCGGCGTCGACGGCGGCCCTGGCGGCACGGATACGGTCCACCCCGAGTGCCGTGTCGTGGAGCGGGCGGGCGCGCTCGCCGGTGAAGTCCTCGATGTTGCCGCCCGCGGCCCCGGCCCTGGGCGCCATCGAGATCGTGGTCGCCACGGTCTCGGGCGCCTCGCCGTATCCGTCCTCCAGGTCCGCGCTCAGCGGCACCCCGACCTCGTCGGCGATCTCACGGACCCGGCGCATCATCGTCTCGCGGTCGACACGGCCCTCCTCCGGCGCCTGCTCGGCGAAGAAGTCGTGGTCCGGGCGTCCGAGGGAGAACGCGACCCCCGCGCTCGTGGTCGCCACGGCGGGAAAGCCGGCCGACTCCGGATCCGCGCGCTTCCCACGTCCCACGCGTTGGGGAGCAGGAAGCAGCCCTCCCGATGCAACTCGACGAAGCGTTCCGCCCGTTCGCGCCTGTCGCTGTCCACGCGGCTCTTCCCCGTTCCTCCGGCGATCCATGGCCGTCCGGTCGGCTGGTCGTCCGCCGGGCGGCTGATCGCCTTCCGTCGGCCGGAGAAGAACGTACGACCCGGGTGCCATGAACCGGAACCCCCGACGCGCCCCCGTCGCGCCCCTGACACAGCCGAGCGCCCGCCTCCCGCTCCCAGGGAATACCGGGGGAGCCGGACGACGGGCGCGCTCGGAGAACGATCGGAGGTCGAATCAGCGGGGAAGCGGAACCCCGAACCCGATCAGGCGGCGTTCTTGATCGCCGAGATGTCGAAGTTCAGCTTGATCTTGTCGGAGACGAGCACGCCGCCGGTCTCCAGCGCCGCGTTCCAGGTGAGGCCCCACTCGGAGCGCAGGATCTCGGCCTTGCCCTCGAAACCGACGCGCTCGTTGCCGAACGGGTCCTTCGCGGCGCCGTTGAACTCCAGGTCGATGGCGAGCTGCCGGGTGGTGCCGAGGATCGTCAGGTCACCGGTGATGCGGTAGTCGTCGCCACCGAGGGCCTCCGCCTTGGTGGAGCGGAACGTCATGGTGGGGAACTCGTCCGTCTTGAAGAAGTCCGCGCTCTTCAGGTGACCGTCACGGTCGGCGGAACCGGTGCTGATGCTGTCCATCTTGACGTCGAGGGAAGCCGTCGACTGCGACGGGTCGGCGCCGTCCAGGTGCAGGCTGCCGGTGAAGTCCTGGAAACCGCCCTTGACGTTCGTCACCATGGCGTGACGGGCCACGAAGCCGATCGTCGAGTGGGACGGGTCGATCGTGTAGTCGCCGGTGAGAGCGGCAAGGTCGGGGTTCACGGCGGCGGGCGCCGCGGTGGTGGTATCGGTCTTGTCCTTGCTGCCGAAGAGGCCCATGACTAACTCCTTGGGGGACGAGCCCGGCCTTGCGCCGAAGCTGTTTAACGTTCAACGACATCGACCCTAGACCTATTCCTTACGGGTTTCAACTGAACGCATGGTGTGTTGCGCCGATTACGCCCGGTTGTCATTGGTCTACTCCTAAGATCACCCGTTGCCCCTCTGGTGAGCACACGGACACCTCGGGCACCATCGCCTGGCATGACCCCCACCCGCCGTACGTTCCTCCTGGCAGCGGCGCTCACGGCGAGCCCGGCGCTCATGCCGACCACGTCCGCCCATGCGGCACGCGACGAAGACGAGTACGACACCCTCCGCCTCCGCTGGCTGGAGATCGCCCTCGGAGCGGGCTACGACCCGACCGCCGATCCGTACGCCGCCCGCCTCGCCGAGACCGGCGAACTGGCCCGGGGCTTCCGGCGGACCATGGCCCCGACCGCGACCTCCCTCTGGCCCGGTTACCCCTTTGACCCGCCGACAGGCATCACCCAGAGCTACAGCCGGCTCTGGACGATGACTCAGGCGTACGTCCAGGAGGGCACCGGTTCCACCGGCGACTCGGGCCTGCGCACGGACATCCTCCGCGGCCTCGACCACCTCTCCGCCACCGTCTACAACCCCTCCACCACCCGCTACGGCAACTGGTGGGAGTGGCAGATCGGCAGCCCCCGCCTCCTCATGGACATCGTGGCCGCCCTCCACGGCGAACTCACCGCCGCCCAGATCGCCGCCGCCTGCGCCGCTGTCGACCACTTCATCCCCGACTCGATGCTCCGCGACTACTCGGGCACCTCGACCGGCGCCAACCGCGTCGACCTCTGCCGCTCCGTCGCCCTGCGCGGCATCCTCGGCCGCGCCCCCGAGAAGACCGCGCTCGCCCGGGACGCGCTCTCACCGGTCTTCCCGTACGTCACGAAGGGGGACGGGCTGTACGCCGACGGGTCGTTCGTCCAGCACACCTGGGTCGCGTACTCGGGAACGTACGGGCAGGTCCTGCTCGACGGCCTCGGCCGCCTCTTCGCGCTGCTGGCCGGTTCGACGTGGGAGGTGACCGACGCCGACAGGCAGATCATTCTCGACAGCGTGGAGGGTGCCTACGCGCCCCTGATCCACGACGGGCTGATGATGGACAGCGTCAACGGGCGTGCCATCAGCCGCGGTTACCTCAAGCTCGACGACCGCCACATCATGCGCAGCGACCACTTCCACGGGCAGGGGCTGATCGCCGCGATCGCGCTCCTCGCCCAGGGTGCGAGCGCGGCGGAGCGCGAGCGGTGGCACGCGAGCGTCAAGGGATGGATCGAACGGGACACCGTCACACCCCTCCTGACGGCACCCCAGTTCGGCGTCGGCGACCTGGCCCGGCTGCACGCGGTCGCCGACTCGGCGGTCGAGGCCGCGCCCGAACCGGTCGGCCACCGCCTCTTCGCCGCCATGGACCGGGCCGTCCACCGCCGCCCCGGCTTCACCGCGAACATCGCCATGGCCAGCGACCGGATCGCGTACTACGAGTGCGGCAACGGCGAGAACCCGCGCGGCTGGCACACGGGCGCCGGAATGCTCTACTGGTGGGCCGGTGGTCGGCCCGATCAATACACGGACTGGTACTGGCCGACCGTCGACTGGTACCGGCTCCCCGGCACGACCGTGTCCACCAAGCGGCTCGCGGACAGGGCGGGCGGCGAGTGGGGCGAGCCCAAGCCCGCCGTGCGCTGGGTCGGCGGCGTCACGGACGGGGAGTTCGCGGCCGTCGGGCAGCACCTGAAAGGCCTCGGGTCGACCCTGGAGGCCCGCAAGTCCTGGTTCTGCCTCGCGGACACCGTCGTCTGCCTGGGCGCGGGCATCACGGCCACCGACGGCGTCCCGGTCGAGACGGTCGTCGACAACCGCAACCTGGGGGAGGGCGGCACCCAGACCCTCGTACGCGGCCCGGGGTGGGCGCACCTCGAAGGTCATGGCGGCTGGGTGGTCCTGGACCGGTCCGCCCTGCGCACCCTCCGCGAGGACCGCACCGGCGCATGGTCCGACATCAACACCACCAGCACCACCGAGGCCCGGACCCGCCGCTGGCAGACCCTCTGGCTCGACCACGGCACCGACCCGGTGGACGCCTCGTACGCGTACGCCGTCCTGCCCGGAGCCTCGCGCCGCACGGTCGCCGCCCTCGCGGCCGACCCCCGCCGGCTGTCGGTCCTCGCCAACGACTCCGGCCGCCAGGCCGTGACCGTGCCCTCCTTGGGCCTGACCGCCGCCAACTTCTGGCGGGCGGGCCGGGCGGGCCCGCTCACCGCCTCGGCCCCCGCGAGCGTGCTGGTACGCCGCCGCGGCCGCACCGCTACCCTCTCCGTCAGCGAACCGCCGCGCACCGGAGAGGCCCTGGAGATCGTCTGGGACCGTCCCGTACGCCGGGTCGTGCGCGCCGATCCCGGCGTCGAGGTACTCGCCACCGGACGCCGTCTGACGGTGCGTGTCACTCCGGGGACGGCATGCGCCACGCGCGAATGTGAGGTGACTCTCAGCTGACGGCTTTGTACGACCCCTACAAGCCACACGCCCTCTGAGCAGTCGGATCGCCTGCATGCGGTCGTGGTTCTGTTCAGGGGTACCAGTAAAACGGGCCGGAGACTGTACGGAGTCGACGGCCCGCTTTCCTTGGTGGGCTTCGTAAGGTCGCTACATGACCGTTTTGGACGAGACCGGATCCTCGGCAGGCGAACCCACCGACGCCCGCGGGCGTGTGGCCGAACTGCACGCGATCCGTGCGGAGGCTCTTCGCGGACCCAGTGACAAGGCGACCGCGGCGCAGCACGCCAAGGGCAAGCTGACCTCCCGGGAGCGGATCGAGCTTCTGCTGGACGCCGGCTCGTTCAACGAGGTCGAGCAGCTGCGCCGCCACCGGGCGACCGGCTTCGGCCTGGAGGCCAAGAAGCCGTACACGGACGGTGTGATCACCGGCTGGGGCACGGTCGAGGGCCGCACGGTCTTCGTGTACGCGCACGACTTCCGGATCTTCGGCGGCGCGCTGGGCGAGGCCCACGCCACGAAGATCCACAAGATCATGGACATGGCCATCGCGGCCGGTGCCCCGCTGGTCTCGCTGAACGACGGTGCGGGCGCCCGCATCCAGGAGGGCGTCAGCGCGCTCGCCGGCTACGGCGGCATCTTCCAGCGCAACACCCGCGCCTCGGGCGTCATCCCGCAGATCTCCGTGATGCTCGGCCCGTGCGCGGGCGGCGCCGCGTACTCCCCGGCCCTGACGGACTTCGTGTTCATGGTCCGCGAGACCTCGCAGATGTTCATCACGGGCCCTGACGTCGTCAAGGCGGTCACCGGCGAGGAGATCACCCAGAACGGCCTGGGCGGCGCCGACGTGCACGCCGAGACCTCGGGCGTCGCGCACTTCGCGTACGACGACGAGGAGACCTGCATCCACGAGGTGCGCTACCTCCTGTCGATGCTCCCGCAGAACAACCGCGAGAACCCGCCCCACACGGACTCCGAGGACCCCGCCGAGCGGCGTTCGGACGTGCTCCTCGACCTGGTCCCGGCGGACGGCAACCGTCCGTACGACATGACCAAGGTCATCGAGGAGCTCGTCGACGACGGCGACTACCTGGAGATCCACGAGCGCTGGGCCCGCAACATCATCTGCGCCCTCGCCCGGCTCGACGGCCAGGTGGTGGGCATCGTCGCCAACCAGCCGCAGAGCCTGGCCGGGGTGCTGGACATCGAGGCGTCGGAGAAAGCTGCGCGTTTCGTCCAGATGTGCGACGCTTTTAACATCCCGATCATCACGCTGCTGGATGTTCCCGGGTTCCTCCCGGGTGTCGACCAGGAGCACGGCGGCATCATCCGCCACGGCGCGAAGCTCCTCTACGCCTACTGCAACGCGACCGTGCCGCGGATCTCACTGATCCTCAGGAAGGCCTACGGCGGCGCGTACATCGTCATGGACAGCCAGTCCATCGGCGCCGACCTCACCTACGCGTGGCCCACCAACGAGATCGCCGTGATGGGCGCCGAGGGCGCCGCCAACGTCATCTTCCGCCGGCAGATCGCCGACGCCGAGGACCCCGAGGCGATGCGCGTACGCATGGTCAAGGAGTACAAGGCCGAACTGATGCACCCCTACTACGCGGCCGAACGCGGTCTGGTCGACGACGTCATCGACCCCGCCGAGACCCGCGAGGTACTCATCCGCTCCCTCGCGATGCTGCGTACGAAGCACGCCGACCTGCCCTCCCGCAAGCACGGAAATCCGCCGCAGTAGTAACTCGACGGACCCACCGCGGCAACCCCGCGGACCCCTCTCTCACGGAGACTCACCCACATGGACATCCCTGATATTCGCGTCGAGAAGGGCCACGCCGAGCCCGAGGAAGTCGCCGCCATCACGGCCATCCTCCTGGCTCGCGCCGCCTCGGCCCCGGCCGCGGCCCCGACCCACCGAGGCCGCGCGAAGGCCGGCTGGCGCCGACTGGAGCGCGAGCCGGGCTTCCGCGCCCCGCACAGCTGGCACTGAGCTTCCCGAAAGGGCCCCCTCCACGCCGGAGGGGGCCCTTTCGCATGTGTCTCGGCTGCGGGTGGGTGGGGGCTGGTCGCGCAGTTCCCCGCGCCCCTTAAAGGCATGGGGCAGACCGGTGCTTCCAAGGGGCGCGGGGAACTGCGCGAGCAACCACGACGCACCCGCAGCCGACACACGAAGAACTCCCCACCCAACACAAAAGGGGGCCCCTCCCAAAGGAAGGGCCCCTTCGTACGGCTGAGCGCCGCAGGCCTACCGGAGGCGCGCCATCAAGGCGTGCTCGACCAGCGTGATGAGCGCCGACTTGGCGTCCGCGCGGTGGCGGGCGTCCGTGGTGATGATCGGGGTGTCGGGCCCGATCTGGAGCGCCTCCCGGACCTCGTCCGGGTTGTACGGCTGGTTGCCGTCGAAGCCGTTCAGGGCGATCACGAACGGCAGGCCGCTGTTCTCGAAGTAGTCGACCGCGGGGAAGCAGTCGGCGAGACGGCGGGTGTCGACCAGGACGATCGCACCGATCGCGCCGCGTACCAGGTCGTCCCACATGAACCAGAAACGGTCCTGGCCGGGCGTACCGAACAGGTAAAGGATCAGGTCCTGGTCCAGGGTGATACGACCGAAGTCCATGGCCACCGTGGTGGTGGTCTTGTCCCCCGTGTGAGTGAGGTCGTCGATGCCCGCCGAAGCGGACGTCATCACGGCCTCGGTACGCAGCGGGTTGATCTCCGAGACGGCCCCGACGAACGTGGTCTTGCCCACGCCGAAGCCGCCCGCCACCACGATCTTCGCGGACGTGGTGGAGCGGGAAGGCCCTCCGCTAGAGCTTGCGAAGTCCACTGAGCACCCTTTCGAGCAAAGTCACGTCTGGCTGACCGCCGGCGTTCTCGTCGCCGCCGGGCTGATGGATGGCGACCAGGCCCGCCTCCGCCAAGTCGGCGACGAGGATCCTGGCCACGCCGAGAGGGATCGTCAGGAGGGCCGAGATTTCGGCCACCGACTTGATCTCCCGGCAGAGGTTGCAGATCCGCTGATGCTCGGGCAGCTGGCCCTGCATCTGGTGCGGCTGCGCGGTGGTGTGCACCAGTGCCTCGATGGCGAGCTGATACCGAGGCCTGGTGCGGCCGCCCGTCATGGCGTAGGGGCGGACCAGCGGGTTGCTGGCGCCCCCCGCGGGCGACGGTTCGGGGGAGCGCCGCTGTGGCTGCACGGGCTGGATGCGCGGCGCCGGCGGCTGGTCGTACGGGGAGGGCCCGGGACCCTGGGGTGCGTAGGGCTGTTGGCGCCGCGGAGACGGTGCGGAGGGGAAGTTGTACCGGTTCGGCGAGTCGTTGCCGCCCTGGCCCTGGCCAGGGCCATAGGACCAGTTGCCCGAAGACGAACCGCCTGGGGGTGTTGCCACTTTCTCCTCCTCCGACTGTGCCGGGCCCATCAATGTGGAGCCGCGTCCCGAAACCTTACGGCCACGGGACGCCAAAACGCATCGCTTGTCTGCTAGTTGAGAAGGCTCCCCTGGAGCTCCGCACGCAGATCAGGGGTCAGAACCGTACCGGCACGGTCCACCAGAAGGGCCATCTCGTACCCGACGAGACCGATGTCCGCTTCCGGATGTGCGAGTACTGCGAGCGACGATCCATCGGAAATGGACATGAGGAAGAGGAATCCCCGCTCCATCTCCACAACCGTCTGATTCACGCTCCCGCCCTCGAAGATGCGGGACGCGCCCGCGGTCAGCGAGGTGAGACCCGACGCGACGGCCGCCAGCTGGTCGGCACGGTCACGCGGGAACCCGTCGGACATCGCCAGAAGGAGTCCGTCGGCGGAGACCACCACCGTGTGGGACACCCCGGGGGTGTTGTCCACGAAGTTGGTGATCAACCAGTTCAGGTTCTGTGCCGCCTGGCTCATCGGGCTCACACTAACGCTCCTGGTTGTAGGTGCTGTCAGGACCACTGTGTTGATTCCTAGTGGCCTGGCCGTTCGTTTCGCTTCCTGCGTTACGCCCCCTCTGGACCCCACGGCGCAGGTTGCTCAGCCTGCCCCGTACGTCCTCGGGAGCGCGGGAGACCGAGGGGCCGCCCTGTGGGGTCGATTCCGCGGTGCCCTCGACCAGATTGGCCTTCGGTACCCGCCTCGGCAGGCCGGAGGAGGTGACCCCGCCCGCCTTGGGCTTCTTCAGCTGCTCGGCGCGCTGCCACATCTGGTCGTTGTTCGACCGCCAGTCGCCCTTGCCGGAGCCGTTGCCGCCGCTTGAGTTGCTGTCGTTGCCGCCGCCGAAGAGAGACGGCGATTCCTGGCCCGCGGACTGCTGGCCGCCCGCGGTCGCGGTGGATCCGCGGCGGGGAAGCCCGGCGTCGGTGGATCCGCGGCGCGGAAGCCCGGCGTCGGTCAGCGCGTGGGCGGCGGGAGAGGCCGTTCCCGGACGCTCGAAGCCTACGCGGTCCTGCTCGGCCACGTCGGCGGCCTGCGCGGGTTCCGCTTCGGGAGCGTACTCGGAACGGTAGCCGTTCTGGTACGAGTCCTGCTGCGGCCAGTCGTCCTGGTAGGACTGCTCTTCGAAGGCCGAGAAGCTGTCCCGCGCGGGAGCGTGGGCCGGCTGGGGCTCCTCCTGGACCGGCTCCGCATAGGCGGTTTCCGGGTATCCGCCGCCTGCCGGGAAGTACGTCTCGTCGTACGACGCCTGCTGCGGCTCCTCGTACGGCGTCTGCTGGTCGTACGCGGGCGCCTCGCTGTACGCGGCGGCTCCGTTGTCGTACGCCGCCGCGCCGTTGTCGAAGGCCTGCTGACCGTTGTCGTAGCCCTGCTGCGGGTCGAACTCGCCGTTGAACGACGGGGACGCGCCCTCCAGCTCGCCGTGCGTCTGGGCCTCCAGGGCCGCCCTGCGCTCCTCACGCATCAGCGAACGGCCCACGGGGTCCAGCTCGCGTATGTCGTCCGGGACCTCGGTGTAGCGGCTGTCGTCGAAGCCCAGCTCCGCGGCCGTGCGCATCGGCTGGCCGCCGCTCTGGAACTCCTCGCCGCCGAAGGGCTGCTGCTCCGGGATGATCTGCGAGACGGTGAACTCGTCGCGCTGCGGTGCCGTCTCGCCGCCACCACCGTGCGTGATGATGTCGGGCAGCATGACGAGCGAGGTCGTACCGGCCTGCTCGCCCGAGGGACGCAGCTGGACGCGGATGCCGTGCCGGTCGGACAGCCGGCCGACCACGAACAGACCCATGCGCTGCGAGATCGCGGCGTCGACGGTCGGCGGGTTGGCCAGCTTGTGGTTGATGTCCGCGAAGTCCTCGGCGGTGAGGCCGATGCCCTTGTCGTGGATCTCGACCATGATGCGGCCGTCCGGGAGACGGGTCGCGGTGACGCGGACCTTGGTCTGCGGAGAGGAGAACGTGGTGGCGTTCTCCAGGAGCTCGGCCAGCAGGTGCACGAGGTCGGTGACCGCGCGGCCGTGGATCTCGGCCTCCGGTACGCCCGACAGCTCGATGCGCTCGTACTGCTCCACCTCGGAGGAGGCGGCGCGCAGCACGTCGACCAGCGGGACCGGCTGGTCCCAGCGGCGGCCCGGCTCCTCGCCCGCGAGGACCAGGAGGTTCTCGCCGTTGCGGCGCATACGGGTCGCGAGGTGGTCCAGGCGGAAGAGGTTCTCCAGCTGGTCCGGGTCGGCCTCGTTGTTCTCCAGCTCGGTGATCAGGGTCAGCTGGCCCTCGATCAGCGACTGGTTGCGGCGCGACAGGTTGGTGAAGATCGCGTTGATGTTTCCACGGAGCAGGGCCTGCTCGGCGGCCAGTCGTACGGCCTCGCGGTGGACCTGGTCGAAGGCGCGGGCGACTTCGCCGATCTCGTCCGTGGTGGTGATCGGGATGGGGGTGACCCGGGTGTCGACCCGGCCCGGGTCGGTGCGCGAGAGCTGGTCGACCAGCATCGGCAGGCGCTGCTCGGCGACACCGAAGGCCGCGTTGCGCAGCTGGCGCATCGAGCGGCTCATCTGGCGGGCCACCATGCCGGCCAGGATGAACGCGGCGAGCAGGGCGATGACGACCGCGGCACCCGTGATGAAGGCGTCGCGCTTGGCGTTGTCGGAGATGTTGGAGGCCTCGGTCACGGCCTTGTCGGTGAGATCGGACTGGATCACGCCGTAGGCGCCGAACTTGGCGGTGTTGACCGCCCACCAGTTTGAGGCGGTGATGCCCTGCTGGCCGAGGGCGGTCCGGGCGCTCGGATCCGTGGTCGTCATCGCGGACATGCCCGCGATCATCTTGTTGGTGGCCGGCGGCGGTACATAGGTCTGGCCCTTGGCCTCGGCGGCAGCGGCGGCGTCCTGAGCCTGCTTCTTGCCGTCCGCCTCCAACTGCTTCTGCGTGGCGTCGAGCTTGGCGGCGTCGGCCGCGGTGCCACCGCCGATGTACTCCTCGACCGCGATGCCCTCCAGATACGCGTACGACGTGAGGGCGACGCGCTGCTGGGCCAGGCTTGTGTTGGAGGGGCCCGGATCGACCAGCAGATGCATACCGATGGAGCGCTGCAGGGACAGCGCGCCCTGCGCCAGAGTGACGGCGTAGACGGTACGGCCGTAGCTGGTGATGTTGCCGGTGCCGAGGCCGAGCTCGTTGGCGAACTGCGTCAGCGGGTGCTGGATCTGGACGTAGCCCTCTTCGGTCTGTACACCGGTGAGCTTGCTGGTGTACGCCGCGGCGCGGAGATTCTTGAGGCCGGTCTCGCCCTTCCTGAACAGGGCCAGACGGCGCTCCAGGCCGGCCTTGGCCGGCATGTTCTGAGCGGCCTTGTCGAAGGCGTCCGCGGCCTTGTCGGTGGTGGCACGGGCGTTGACCACGGCCTTGTCGTTCCTGGCACCCTGCAGCAGCGGCGCGGCGGAGATGTCACGCTCGTCGATGAGGGCGGTCGCGTAGGTCAGCGAAGCCTGCACCAGACGCGCGGTCTTCTCCGCATCCTCGGCCTCCTGCCAGGTGTCGATCGAACTCCTCACCTGGAAGCCGCCCATGACGAGCCCGACTGTCACGGGAATGAGCAGAATCGCGTTCAGCCTGGTCGGCACACGCCAGTTGCGCGGGGACAGACGTCCGCCGCTCTTCGGGGGTGGGGCCGCCGACTCCGAGCCGGACACATGTGCGGGTGCCGCTCCGCGCGGCGGCGGGGTGAAGTTGCCCCGTGCCGACGGCTCGGGACCGTTCTTGCTACGCCTCACTCGACCAACAACCTCTCGGCGTGTGCACCTTCGTCGTGCCGCGTGTGTCTTTCGGCCCTTGCTACTGGGCAGTTCTGGCATTCCAGCACGTCAGGGTGTGCTCGTCCAAACACTCGGAACCAAGGATTCCGAGTGATGTAAGCCCTAGATAAAACGGTCATAAAGAGCGAGCCCCGCCAAAAGGCGGGGCCTTTGTGAGCGCAGCGGCATCAGGCGACCGCGACGCGTGTCGGTGACACTCGATATCTCTGTCGAAACGTTATGAACACCAAGGCCGACCGTGTCAAACGACACAGCCGGCTCCAGTGCGTCTACGACAACTGCCGTACGGCGTTGCCAGCTTGTGTGCCAGGTCCGCCAGGACATAGCCCGCTGCACGATCCCTAGCGGAGACGAGCCATCAGAGCGTGCTCGACCAGGGTGATCAACGCGCTCTTGGCGTCCGCGCGATGGCGGGCGTCCGTCGTGATGATCGGCGCGTCCGGCCCGATCTGCAGGGCCTCGCGGACCTCGTCGGGCGTGTACGGCTGGTGCCCGTCGAAGCCGTTCAGGGCTATGACGAACGGCAGGCCGCTGTTCTCGAAGTAGTCGACCGCGGGGAAGCAGTCGGCGAGACGGCGGGTGTCCACGAGCACGACGGCGCCGATCGCGCCGCGTACCAGGTCGTCCCACATGAACCAGAAACGGTCCTGGCCGGGCGTACCGAACAGGTACAGGATCAGGTCCTGGTCCAGGGTGATACGGCCGAAGTCCATGGCGACGGTGGTCGTCGTCTTGTCCCCGGTGTGGGTGAGGTCGTCGATGCCCGCCGAGGCGGACGTCATGACGGCCTCGGTGCGCAGCGGGTTGATCTCGGAGACGGCACCCACGAACGTGGTCTTGCCGACGCCGAAGCCACCCGCCACCACGATCTTCGCGGAGGTGGTCGCCCGACCTCCGTCAGAGCTTGCGAAGTCCACTGAGCACCCTTTCGAGCAGTGTCACGTCCGGGGCGCCGCCATTGCTCTCGTCGCCACCCGGTTGGTGGATCGCGACGAGTCCGGCCTCCGCGAGGTCCGCGACGAGAATCCGTGCCACGCCCAGGGGCATGGACAGCAGGGCCGACACCTCGGCCACCGACTTCACCTCACGGCAGAGGTGGCAGATCCGCTGGTGCTCCGGGAGCAGCCCCATCAGCTGCGCCGGGTCGGCCGTGGTGCTGATCAGTGCCTCTATGGCGAGCTGGTAGCGCGGCCGGGTCCGGCCGCCGGTCATCGCGTACGGACGTACCAGCGGCTGGTCGCCCTCATCCTCGTACGGCTGTGCGTACGGATCATGAGAGGCGGTGGGCGGGGTCATTGATCCTCCGGGCGGGACAGCAGGTCGGTCAGTCGTGCCGTCTGACGGGGCCGGTGGGGGGAGGGCGGCCGACGGATTGTGCGGACGTTCGGTGAAATTCGGACGTACGTAAAAACCTGACTAGTGAAGCAGGCTGCCCTGGAGCTCGGCCCGCAGATCCGGCGTGAGCACCGCACCCGCACGGTCGACGAGCAGAGCCATCTCGTATCCGACAAGGCCGATGTCGCAGTCCGGGTGGGAGAGGACCGCGAGGGACGATCCGTCGGAGACCGACATCAGGAAGAGGAAGCCGCGTTCCATCTCGACGACCGTCTGGGCGACGGTGCCACCCTCGAAGATCCGGGAGGCACCGGCTGTGAGTGAAGTGAGTCCGGAGGCGACGGCCGCGAGCTGGTCGGCGCGGTCGCGCGGAAAGCCCTCGGACATCGCCAGAAGGAGTCCGTCGGCGGAAACGACGACGGTGTGAGACACCCCGGGGGTGTTGTCAACGAAGTTGGTGATCAACCAGTTGAGGTTCTGTGCCGCCTGGCTCATCTGGCTCAACTAACGCTCCTGCTGGTGAGTGGGGCTGGGGAAGCTGCCGGTCTGGCCGGTACCGGCCTGCCGACCTTGCTGGATGCCCCTACGAAGATTGGTCAGCCTGCCGCGTACGTCATCGGGCGCACGTGAGACCTGCGGACCGGTTTGGTGCTGTTGCTGCTGAGCCGTCCCCGCGACGAGGTTCGCGCGGGGGACCCGGCGCGGCAGACCCGAGACGGTCACGCCACCCGCGGAGGGCTGGCGTACCCGCTCGGCCTGCCGGCCGAGTTCGTCATTGGGGGTGGTCCGCCAGGAGGCGGACCCGGATGCGGCGGGCGCCGGACGCTGCGGGGCCGCGGGAGCCTGTGCGGGCTCCTGCGGTGCCTGCTCGCCGTTGCCGGCCTGGGCCTGGTTGAACCAGTTGGTCTCCAGGGTGTCGTACAGCGGCGTACGCCCGTCACCGGGACCCGTCGCCGGCGGCAGTGCCTCGGGCTCCGGGGGGAGCGCGGGACGCCGGCGCGACTGCGGACGCTGGGGCCGGGAGCCGTTGGTGCCATTGGCGCCGGGACGCTCGAACTGCCCGGTGCCGCCGCCCTGCCGCTCGCCGTGGTTCGGCGCCGGGAACTGGCCGGTGTGGTTCTGCTGAACACCCTGGCCCGGAGCCGCGTACTGACCGGTGGAGCCGGCGTCGTAGCCGGGCATCGAGAACTGGCCGGTGGAGGCGGGGTCCTGGCGGTTGAACTGGCCGCCCGCGGGCGGGTTCTGGCCGGCGCCGGAAGGGCTCGGCGTACCGAAGACGTCCGGGCGGACGAACTGTCCGTTGCCCTGCGGCGCACCCGCGCCGGAACGCTGGGCGTCGTAGTCCGGCCGCGGGTACTCGCCCGTGGAACCGGCACCCTGACGGTCGTCGATCCGCGGGAACTCCGACGTGGACGCCGGGCCCTGACGGTCGTTGATCCGCGGCATCTGCGACGTGGCGTCCGACTCCTCGTGGCCGCGCGGGGCGTCCATCGAGGAACGCGGCACCGGCGGCTGCGCGTTGTCGTCGCTCCAGCTGGGCACCCGCGGCTGCGGGTTGCCGCCGGGCAGCTCGGCACGCGGACCACCGCGCGGCGGAAGCTGCGGCTGCTGAGGTGTCCGACGGCCCT
>NZ_JAPWHT010000178.1:0-19547 GCF_027270795.1 Streptomyces sp. ActVer | reverse complement strand
GGTCGCGCAGTCCCCCGCGCCCCTAAGGACAGACGCCGGGCTGGGCCCGCGCCCCTTCAGGGGCGCGGGGAACTGCCCGACCAGCCACACACAACCCGCAGCCGATCGCCGACGATCAGAGGCTCTTGCCGGGGTTGAGGATGCCGCGCGGATCGAACGCCTCCTTGAGTCGCCGCTGCAACGCGTGCGCCGTGGGCCCCAGCTCCTCCGCGACCCACTGCCGCTTGAGAACACCCACGCCGTGTTCCCCCGTGAGCGTGCCCCCCAGCCGCAACGCCAGCGCGAAGATCTCGCCCGCCGCCTCCCACGCGGCATCCGGGAGCCGGTCCAGGGCCGGATCCACGACGATGATCGGATGCAGGTTCCCGTCGGCGGCGTGCGCGATGGTGAAGATCGGGACGCCATGGCGTTCGGAAATGGCACGGATCGAACGAGCCGCCTCCGCCAGCCGCGAGCGCGGTACCGCGATGTCCTCGATCAGCGGCCGGCCCAGCCGTTCGAGGGCGGGCAGGGCCAGCCGGCGCGCGGCCAGCAGCGACTTGGCCTCGGCGGGATCGTCGGTCACCTCGACGGTCGTCGCGAGCGGAGTGAGCAGTCGCGCGACCACCTCCGCCTCCACGGCCGCCCCCACCCCGTCGCACTGGACGACCAGCAACGCCGCTCCCCGCTCCCGCAGTTCGGGGTCGATGGCATGCAGCACGGGCCCGTCGACCAGCTCCGCGAGCGCCGGTTCGATCCCGGCCCGGCCGATCGCGTACGACGCCTCGGCCGCGGCCTCGAAGGACGGGAAGTACGCGGCGAGCGTGGCCGTCGCCATGGGGACGGGCCGCAGCCGCAGCGTCGCCGAGGTGATCACCGCGAGGGTGCCCTCGGAGCCGGTGAGCAGGGCGGTCAGGTCGTAGCCGGTGACGCCCTTCACCGTACGGCGGCCGGTCCTGATCACCGTGCCGTCCGCGAGCACCGCCTCCAGACCGAGCACGCTGTCCCGTGTCACGCCGTACTTGGCGCAGCGCAGGCCGCCCGCGTTGGTCGCGATGTTCCCGCCGATCGTGGATATGGCGGCGCTCGCGGGATCGGGTGCGTACCGCAGGCCGTGGGCGCCGGCCGCGCGGTCCAACTCGGCCGTGATCACGCCCGGTTCGACGACCGCGAGCTGGTCGTCGGCCGACAGTTCGAGGATGCGGTTCATGCCGGACAGGTCGAGGACAAGCACACCCTCGCCCGCGGTCGCGCCGCCCGACAGACCGGTTCCCGCGCCACGAGGCACGACCGGCACACCCAGGGCATGCGCGTGCCGCAGGGTGACCGTCACGTCCTCGGTGCGCCGGGCGTGGACGACAGCGAGAGGACTGCCTTCGGACCGGGCACCGGAACGGTCGGTGGCATGCGCGGCCACCGTGCGCGGATCGGTGGCCAGCCGGTCGGGTGCCAGGTCACGGGCGAGCAGCCCGAGCAGCTCGGCGGCCTTCGTGGACTCAAGAGCGGTCGTCGCGGGAGCGGTCACAGGTCGAGTGCCTTCGTTCCGATGGCGAGCAGGGAGATGTCCTCCTGGGGCGCGTGCACGGGCGCGCACTGGATGTCACGGAAGTGCCGCTCCAGGGGATTGCCGCGGGCCAGGCCCGGATTGCCGAGCAGCCGCACGGCCAGCTCGACGGCCCGTACCGCGTGCCGGTCGGCGAGTACACGCGCGCCGAGGGCCTGCTCCGGCGTGTAGCCCGGGTCGTCGGCGTCGACCCGGGCGGCCCCGTCGAAGAGCAGTTGCTCGGCGGTGGCGAGGAGCACCTCGATCTCCCCGGCTGTCCGCCGGTAGCGTTCGGTCCGGGCCACCGGGTGACCGAGATTGGCGGGCACGCGCGCGTGCGCGAAGGTGTGGAAGAAGGCCTGCGCCGCACGCGCGACCCCCACATACAGGGCGGCGAGCGGGAGGTGGAGGGAGGCGCCCGCCCGGTTGTCCTGCTCGCTCGCGGGACCGTGCGGGCCGAGTCCGACGACATGCTCGTACGGGACCTCCACGTCCCGGAAAGTCACGTCGTGGCTGCCGCTCGCCCGTAGCCCCAGCTGGTCCCACCGGTCGGTGATCTCGATGCCGGGCGAGTCGCCGGGCACCAGGAAGGTGCCCACGCGGGGCTCCGGCTCATCGGTGGTCGCCCACACGAGGAACCAGTCCAGTCCCTCCGCGCCCGTCACGAACCGCTTGCGCCCGCTGATCGACCAGCCGTCCGCGGTGCGCCGGGCGAGGGTCGCGGGCAGTCCGCCCCGCGCGGGGGAACCCAGGTCGGGCTCCACGCGCGCGTGGTTGACGAGAACCGGCCGCTGCTCGGACTCCTTGAGCACGCGCGCGTACAGCTCCTCGGGCCACGTCGGTCGTACGGCCTCGCGGGCGTGGGTGTTGAGGGTCATCGCCGTGATCAGGGCCACGGACGGATCGCCCCGGCCGAGTGTGTGCAGGATGCGCGCGGTCTCCTCCACCCGGGCGCCCCGGCCGCCGTACCGCTCCCCGACGGTCGCGGTGAGCAGCCCCGCCTCGTGCACCACCTGGATCGACTCGGCGGGAAAGGCGCCCGACCGGTCGTATCCCACGGCGAGTTCGGCGAGGCGCGCGCTCAGGTCCCGGTTCACGTCCGGGTTCACATCCAGGCTCGTGTCCGGGTTCGCGCGGGAGTTCACGGTCACAGGGCCTTCTCCAGATCGGTGTCGAGTGCGCGGCTCCAGAAGGACTTCACGTCCAGCTTCTTCTTCAGGGCGCCCAGTTCGGTGAAGGCGTCGGCGACCTTCTGCTGCGAGGCGATGGTGTCGTCGCCGACCGCCCTGGCCCGGGTCGGGCGCTGTGCCTGCGCGTCGCGGAAGTCCTTCTCCGCCTGGGCCACGGGCTGGTGGGTGGCCTTGGCGACGACCTTCGCGAACTCGTGCTCACGGCCGTCACGGATGTACGCGTACGCCTTGGTGATCCGGGCGATCAGATCGGCCGCGGCGGCCCGCCGGCCCGGGCTCTTCAGCACGTTGTCACGGGCCGACCAGAGGAAGTTGCCCGACAGCACGTCCTTGCCCGAGCCGACCGTGACGGCGCCCTGCTGGTGGGCGGTGATGACCGACGTGCCGTAGGAGGCGAAGGCGTCGATGCCTCCGCCGTTCAGGGCGGCGAGCCCGTCGTTGGGCAGGAGCGGCTTGGCGTCGATGTCCGACCACTTCAGGCCCGCCCGCTTCAGCAGCTCGTACAGGAAGTAGTGGGCGGTGGTGTTCTGGACGTAGCCGACCTTCTTGCCCTTCAGGCCCGCGATGTCCGTCACCTTGGAGCCCTTGGGGACGATGACCTCCTGGTTGAGGGTCGTGCCGCGCTGCACGGCGACGACCTTGAAGTTGGGCTTGCCGTCGGCGGCGGCGAAGATCGGCGGGATCTCGCTGGAGGAGGCCAGGTCGAGCGCTCCCGCCCGGACGGCCTGGAGCTGCTGGTCACCGCCCTGGAACAGACTCCACTTCACCTTGTACGGGGTGTCGTCGAGGTGGGCGAACTTGAGAACGGCCTCTTCGTTCTTCCAGCCGGTGGCGCCGACGGCCAGCGTCACCGAGGAGAGGTCGGAGGAGGACTCGGCCTCCGCGTCGCCTCCGCAGGCCGTGGCGAGCGGCAGCAGCAGCGCGAGCGCGGCGGTGGACGTGAGCAGGGTACGACGGAACACGGAGTCTCCATGAGAGGAATCGATTCAGACGAGGACGGAGGACGGACAGAGGTGGGGGAACGCAGGGGAGGAGGGACGAGAGCGCGCGTGGGTACGCGAAGAGTCAGGCGGCCCGGTCCGCCGAAGCGCGGTGGGCGAGCTCCTGCCGAACCAGTGGCAGGACGTAACGCGCGTAGTCGATCGCGTCGTTGAGCGGGTCGTAGCCGCGGATCGACAGCAGGTCGCAGCCGATGTCCACGTAGTCGAGCAGCGCCTTCGCGACCGTCTCGGGGGAGCCGACCAGCGCGGTCGAGGCACCGGCCGCGTTGGTGGCGACCGCCGGGGCCGTCCACAGGCAGCGGTCGTGCACCTCGCCCCGCTCGGCGATGTCGAGCAGCCGCTGCGAACCGACGTTGGCGGGGCGGCCGCTCGTCTTGTAGTGGCGCAGCAGCTCGGTGTTCTGCGCCTGGTCCCTGAGCACGCCCAGGGTGCGGTGCGCCTTCTCCCAGGCCAGCTCGTCGGTGGGCGCGATGATCGGGCGGAACGACACCCAGATACGGGGACGGGGGCGCCCGGCGGCGTCCGCGACCGCGTTCACGGCGGCGATCTGCTCGGCCGTCTCCTTCAGCGGCTCGCCCCACAGCCCGAAGATGTCACCCTGCTGCCCGCCCACCCGGTACGCGTCCTGGGAGGACCCGCCCACCGAGATGGGCACCAGGCCGTTCACCGGTTTCACGTCCGAGTAGTAGCCCTCGAACTTGAAGTACGTGCCCTCGTGCGACACGGGCCCGTCGGCCTGCCACACCTTCCGCAGGATCTGGATGTACTCGTCAGACCGCTCGTACCGCTCCCGCTTGTCGAGGTAGTCGCCCTCGCGGTGCTGCTCCTCGTCACTGCCGCCGGAGATGATGTGCACGGTCAGCCGGCCGTTGCTGATCCGGTCGAGGGTCGCGAGGGCGCGGGCCGCGTGCGTCGGGAAGATCACGCCCGGCCGGTGCGCGAGGATCGGGCGGACCCGCTCGGTGTGCGTGGCCACGAACTGGGCGATCTGGAAGGCGTCCGGCGAGGCCGAGTGGTAGGCGACCAGGGTGTGGTCGAAGCCTCCGTCGTCCAACGCCCGGGCGTACCTGCGCAGATGGTCGACATCGAGACCCGTTCGGCTCGCGGCGGCCGGACCGGACGCCCCGGAGTCGGTGTGCACGGCGCTGATGAACTCGACAGGCATGGTGAACTCCTTTGCTTGGCAAGCGACTTGAGAGCGCTTCGGTCGCTGCTTGAGAGCTGTTGCTTGAGGGCCGCTACTTGAGGACGGAGGCGTCGGCGGACTTCGCCACGTCGACGTTCGGGTCGAGGACACCGATCCCGTGCATCAGGTCGGCCACGTCCTGGACGGTCCCGTTCACCTCGGGCGTGACGGGCAGCACCTGGCTGTACGCGGCCGAGGCGAGGGTCTTCGCGATCGCGGGGTCCGCGCCGTTGCGTTCGACGATGGCGTCGGCGTACGCGTCCTGGTGGGTGCTGGTCCACTTCAGGGCCGTACCGAGCCGCTTCAGGAAGTCGCCGAGCGCGGCCTTCTTCGCCTTGTCCGCGAGCGCCTTGTCGGAGGCCCCGATGAATCCGTAACCGCTGATCCGTCCGTCGGCGCCGTCGACGAGGAGCCTGCCGCCCTGCTGGAGGCCGACCGCCTGGTAGACCCCGAAGGTCGCCCAGACCTCGATCTTCCCGGAGGAGAAGGCGGCCTGCGCGTCGGTCGGCAGCAGGTACTGCACCTTCACGTCGGAGTACTTGAGGCCGTTCTGCTGAAGCACGTTGGCGAGCAGGTACTCGGCGATGCTGCCCTTCGCGGAGGACACCACGACCTTCCTGCCCTTGAGGTCCTTGACGCTCTTCACGTCCGAGTCCTTCCGGACGACGATGCCGGTGTGATGCCCGTCGTTCTTCAGCGCGGCGACGTTCTTGAACTTGACCCCGCCGCTGAGCGCCTGGAGCGCGGGCAGGTCCGCGGAGTACGTGGTGTCGGCGGCGCCCGCCTGCACGGCCTGGAAGAGCGGGGCCGCGCCCTCGAACTCGGCCCACTTCACCTTGTAGTCGGCCCCCTTGAGCGCCCCGGAGCCGGCGAGGATCGTCTGAAGGGTCTTGGCCTGGTCGCCGATGGTGAGCGTGACGTCCGAGGAGCCGCTGGCCGTGTCCGCGGCGGAGTCCCCTCCGCAGCCCGTCACCGTCAGCAGGGCGCTCAGACCGAGAGCGGCGGCGAACGTACGGAGGATGGTGCGCTTCACGAGGGGTTCCCTTCGGGGGTACGGGAGTTGGAGGCTTCGGAGGTGCCGGTGTGGGTGACGCCGAGCCAGCCGAGGAGGCGGGCGCGGAGCGTGACGAACTCGGGGGCGGCCAGATCGCGGGGGCGGGGCAACTCGACGGTGACCTCGTGGGCGATGCGCCCCTCGTCCATCACCAGGACGCGGTCGGCGAGCAGCAGCGCCTCCTCCACGTCATGCGTGACCAGGAGGATCGCGCAGCCGTGCCGCTCCCACAGCTCGGCGACGAGCTGCTGCACCTTGCCTCGGGTCAGCGCGTCCAGTGCCCCGAACGGCTCGTCCAGGAGCAGGAGTTCGGGCTCACGGACGAGGGCGCGGGCCAGCGAGACGCGCTGTGCCTGACCACCGGAGAGCGTCTTGGGCCAGACGGTGGCCCGCTCGGCGATCCCGACCTCGTCCAGTGCCTTGTCGGCCAGCGCCCGGTCGGGCCGGCCCGGCAGCCCGAGAACGACATTGCGCCACACCTTCAGCCAGGGCAGCAGCCGCGGCGACTGGAACGCGGCGCTGCGCCGGGCGGGCACGGTCACCTCGCCGCCGATCTCGTCGTCGAGCCCGGCCAGGATGCGCAGCAGGGTCGACTTGCCGCACCCGCTGTGGCCGAGCAGGGCCACGAACTCGCCCTCACGGATGTCGAGATCCAGCTCGTGCAGCACGGTGTTGCTGTCGAAGGCGCGGGACAGCCCTCGGATCTCGACGCTGTTCGCCACTGTCGCAGCGGCCGTCGGCGCGGGCTCGGACTTCAGGGTGTTCACGGTGTTCGCGGTCATGGTCACGCCTCGCCTTCGAAGGAGGCACGCCAGCTCAACAGGCGGCGGGAGAGGACCCGTACGGCGAAGTCGCAGGCCAGGCCGAGCAGCGCGTACACGGCGAGGCACAGCACGATGACGTCCGTACGGAAGTACTGCTGGGCGTTGCTCATCAGATAGCCGAGCCCGGCGTCGGCGTTGATCTGCTCGGCGAAGACGAGGGCGAGCCAGGCGGTGGAGAGGGCGTACCGCAGTCCCACGAGGGCACCGGGCAGCGCGCTCGGCAGGATGACGTACCGGATCAGACCGATCCTGCCGAGCCCCATCATCCGTGCGGCCTCGACGAGTTGGGCGTCGGTGGAGCGGATGCCGCCGTAGATGTTGAAGTACAGCGGGTAGGTCACGCCGAGGGCCACCAGCGCGATCTTCGGGGTCTCCTCGATGCCGAACCAGACGATGAAGAGCGGGATCAGACCGACCCACGGGATCGCCCGGAACATGCCCATCGAGGAGTCGATGACGTCCTCGCCGAGCCGGAACAGCCCGGCGAGCAGGGACAGCGACAGAGCGACCGTTCCTCCGATGAGGAATCCGGTAGCCGCCCGGCGCCCGGACGCGGCGATCGCGTCGGGCAGTTCGCCGCTCTTCGTCAGCTCGACCGCCTGGCGTACGACGTCCACGGGCGAGGCGAGCACGGATTCCGGGAGCACACCGGTGAGGGAACCCAGGAACCACAGGACCACGAGCCCGACCGGCCCGGCGGCCCGGCGTACGGAACGGGGGACGGACAGGCGGTGGCGGGGGAGATGTGCCGTACCGCGGATGGTGACGCGGGCGGGTGAGGGCTCGGCGGGCGGTTCGGGCTTCTCCAGTACGGGGGCTGTCACCCCGATCTGTTTCGTCGGCATGGCGGTCTTCCTCTCGGGACGGCCGAAGGCGGTTCGGGACTGCTCGGTGCGGATCAGGACGGCAGGGGCCCGGTCGCGGCCGGGCGGGCGGGATCGGCGGACCAGGCCGACCAGGAGCCGGGGAAGAGCGTCGCGTCGAACCCGGCGATCGCGAGGGCGGCGATCTGGTGGGCCGCGGTGACACCGGACCCGCAGTACACGCCGATCACGGCCGCTTCACCGGCACCGCGGTCCTCGAACCGCTTGCGCAGCTCCTCGGGCGGCAGGAACGTCCCGTCGGCCGAGAGGTTCTCGCCGGTCGGGGCGGAGACCGCGCCCGGGATGTGGCCCGCCCGAGGGTCGACCGGCTCGTGCTCGCCGCGATAGCGCTCCCCGGCACGGGCGTCCAACAGCAGCCCGCGTGACGCCAGTTGGGCCGCACCGTCCGCGTCCGTCACCGGCAGTCCGCCCGGCCGCAGGACGATGTCGTCCTGCTCCGGCGCATCGAGGTCCGGCCTCGGCGCCTCCGCATCCGGCTTTGTCGCGCCCGGACCCGACTCCAGCGGCAACCCCGCCGACCGCCACGCGCCCAACGCCCCGTCCAGCAGGGTCACTTCCGGAACTCCGGCCCAGCGGAGCAGCCACCAGGCGCGGGCCGCGGCCGTGTTGCCCAGGTCGTCGTACACGACGACCGGCCGCCCCTCCTTGAGGCCCCAACTCCGCGCCGACGCCTGCAGATCCGCGAGGTCCGGCAGCGGATGACGGCCGTCCTCCGGGCTGGGCGGACCGGCCAGTTCGCGGTCCAGGTCGACGTAGACCGCCCCGGGGACGTGGCCGGCCTCGTAGTGGTCCCGGCCGTGCGGGTCGCCCAGTGCCCAGCGCACGTCGAGCAGGACGGGCGGCTGCCCGGAGTCGATCAGCTTGCGCAGTTCCGCGACCGTCGTCGTCACCCGGGCGCTCATGCGAGGCCCTCGGCGATCGCGGGCAGCTCGGGGGAGAGGCGCAGCCGCTCCAGGAAGAGCACGACCGTGGCGGCGGCGGTGCGGTGCAGCGCGTCGTTGAGCACGTCGTGCCGGCCGCCGTTGAAGGTCACGGTCCGTACGCCGGGGTGCCCCTCGTAGGCGCTGAGCGCGTCGGCGAGCGGACTGACCGCGTCCTCGGCGCCGTGCAGGGCCAGCCCGGGAACCCGTACGAGATCCAGGCTCGGCTCCGGCAGGTCCGGGGCTGTGTCCAGTGCCCCGCGCCGGAAGCCCGGGTCGTTCGTGAGGCGTGCCTGGTGGGTGGGGCAGGCGGTGCGTGCCTCGACCTCGGCCTCCCAACTCCCGGACGCCCAGGGGACGGTGGGCAGACCGGCCAGGATCAGCGCGTCGATCCCCGGGGTCTGCTCGGCGGCGAGCCGAGCGGCGTACAGGGCGCCCGTGTCCGAGCCGACCAGCACCTTCGGACCGGGCAGCGACTCGTCGGCGAGGAGCTTGGCCGCCTCGTCGAGCACGGACGGATCGGCGACCGGGTCACCGAGGGAACGTACGCGGTAGGCGTCGAAGGCGAGACGGCGGCCGAACCGCTCGTACACACCACCGTGCTCGCCCCGGCCGGCCAGCACGATCAGCGTGCCGCGGGCCGCGAGGCCTTCGGGCTCGTCCCATGAGGTGGACGGCGGGGTGGGCAGCGAGGAGGGCATGAGGAAGCAACTCCCTTGTTCAGGGCAGGGGGAAAGGAGGATGGCAGGAGCGAGAGGGAGGCGCGGTAGCGTGCCGACACGTGTCAGGACAGGGGAGACACGATCAGTGGAGGCCGAGCGGGAACGCCGGTGACCGGCGGGGAATCAACGACAGCGCGCGCTGCACGCCACGCCGAAGTCGATGACTCGGCGCTGCGTCAGAAGGGCAGCGGAAGCGGTCGTGGGAACCATGGGTTCATCATGACCGGCCGGGGCGGATTCCGTCCAACGACGATTCCGCATCGAAATCGATCAGCTATCGCGATCGATGAGGGCGGCGGGCTACGGTCGCCGTATGCCCCAACCTGTCCTGGACATCGTGGCCCTGCGCAGCCTGACCGCGATAGCCGACTGCGGCGGTTTCCACCGCGCCGCCCACTCCCTTGCCCTCAGCCAGTCCGCGGTCAGCCAGCATGTGCGCAGGCTGGAGAAGACGCTGGGGAGTCCGGTCGTCGAACGCGAGGGTCGGGGCACCCGGTTCACCCCGGAGGGGCGGCTCCTCGTGGAGCAGGCCCGCCGTATCCTCGCCGTCCACGACGAGGCCGTGCGGGTGCTGCTCGACACCGAGGGCGACACGGTCACCATCGGGTCCACCGAGCACGCCGCCGACCAGTTCCTGCCCCGGCTGACCGCGGCCGTCCAGGAGGTGCGGCCCGGCTGCCGGGTGCGCTTCCGTATCGACCGCTCGGCACGGCTCGTCGAGGCCGTGGAACGCGGCAGCGTGGATGTCGCCGTGTACGTGACGGAGGCGGCGGCCACCGAGGGGACTCCGGTCGGTGGCCTCCCGCTGACCTGGCACGCCACTCCCGGCTGGGCTCCGCCGCCCGCGCCCGCCCCGGTCCCGCTGGTCGCCATCGAGGACCCGTGCGCGATCCGCCGCCGGGCCATCGCGACCCTCGCCGCGCACGGCGTCGCGGCCACGGTGGTCGGCGACGCCGGCTATCTCGCGGGGGTGCTCGACGTGGCGCGCACGGGCGTGGGCGTGGCGCTCCTCGCCGCGGTCGGGCCCGCGCCGGACGGACTGAGCCCGTACGACGGACTGCCGTCGGTCACCCCGATCCCGATGAGCGCGCTGGCCCGGCCGGGCGCCGACCCGGCGACGGTCGCGGCGGCGTTCGAGGCCGTACGGGACCTGCTGCGCCCGGCGGGATGACTCGGCCCCCGCCGGGGGCTCGGGCTCTTGGCGGGGTGACTCAGCCCTTGGCCAGCATGCGGGCCAGGACGGCGCGCTGCAGTGGGCGTACCTCGGTGTGCAGGTCGCGGCCCTTGCCGGTGAGGGCCACCCAGACTCCGCGGCGGTCCTCCTGGCAGACGCTCCGCTCCACCAGGCCCTCCTTCTCCAGGCGGCCGATGAGGCGGGACAGGGCGCTCTGGCTCAGATGGACCCGGTCGGCGATGTTCTGCACCCGGCACTGCTCGACCGGGCCCGAGCCCGTGCTCGTGAGCGAGCCGGAGTCCGGGCCCGTGGTCGTCGTGGCCGACGCGAGGATGTCGAGCACCTCGAAGTCGCTGGCGCCGAGGCCGTGCGGATGGAGTTCCCGGTCGATCTCGCACATGGTGCGCGCGTGCACCGACAGGATGTCCCGCCACTGGTCCTCGAGCCGGGGAGCGACCTTCTCTGCTGCCATATCCGCACGGTAACAGAGAAAGCGGCCATTGTTTACCATGCAACTAGTGCAGTTGCATGGAGTTGTTCGGCTTGCCCACCTTGCTCAGGACGCCTCCTGGATGAGACCGACGTCGTTGCCGTCCGCGTCCTTCACGGAGGCGATCAGCGTGCCGCCCCCGACGTCCTGGATGTCCTGGACGACTTCGGCGCCCGCGGCGACGAGACCGGCCAGGCTCGCCTTGATGTCGGCGACGTGCCAGTAGGGGACGGGTGCCGTCAGGCCCTTCGCGTGACCGTTGGGGTCGAGCCCGACCTCCGGCCCGCCGGGGGCCCGGAAGCCCACGTAGTACGCCTCGTCGACGTACGGCTCCACCCCCAGCAGCGAGCCGAACAGGGCCTTGGCGCGGGCGAGGTCCTTGACGGGATAGGTGATGGTCCTGAGGCCTTCGGACATGACGGGCTCCTCCGCTGTCGTGATCTCCACCGGCGGTCGTCACCGGTTCGGACCGGTTTCTCGCCGGTGGAATCACGCTATGGCCGAGGGGTGGGAGCACGCTTCTCCGTTCCTGACCGGTCAGGACCCGACTGGTCAGTTCCTGACCGGTCGCCCCGGGAGCGTGGCTCGTCAGCCTGTGAAGATCTCCACCACCGACCAGACGGCGAGCCCGAGCATGCACAGCCCGCCGATGCGCTGCACGGTCTTCAGCGGTACGCGCTTGGCGATGAACCGCCCGGCCAGCAGCGCGAGCGCGGAGACCGACATGAGGGCGGCCGCGGATCCGACGGCCACGGACGCGACGCCGTTGGTGGCCGCGAGGTTGGCGGTCGTGATCTGTGTCAGATCGCCCCACTCGCTGATGAAGACGGCCATGAAGGCGGTCGTGTAGACGGGCCGGAAGCCGGTGACGGTCCGGCCTCCGGCGTCCTCCTCGTCGTCGTCCCGTCCGCTGCGCAGCAGCATGAAGGCGCCGAACGCGAAGAGCGCGGCCGAGACCGACTTGACGGTCCAGTCGGGCAGCAGACCGATGAGGCTTCCGGCGCCGACGGCGATCGCGACGTGCACGACGAACGCGGTGGACGTACCGAACCACACGTACAGCGGCCGCATACGGGTGCCCATGGCCAGCGACGCGAACATCGTCTTGTCCGGCAGCTCGGCGAGGAAGATCAGCCCGAAGGCGGTGAGGATCGCCAGAGGGTCGAGATGCATTCCGGGTGGCTTTCTGTAGGGACCGGGCCCCCGGATCATCGCGAAGCGCCCTCGACTGGGGCGACGGGAGAACCGATCGGCCCGGCATGACGGGTGCGCCGCAAGGACTCGCGGGCACATCAATGCCTGGCCGAAGGTCTCGTCCACCCGTGTGATCACGCGGGCCCGGCCACCGGGAACCCGAGGGCTCCAGTGTGTCGACGACCGGTTCGCAGGACTACTCCCCTTCGCAGTCACTCAGTGTACAGGACACGCATACGGGTCTCGCATGAGAGTGCGGGCCGGGGGTATGCGAAGAACACTCGGCGCGGACGGGCAAGGGATGGTCCCGCCCGCGACTCACGAGCGGAACCCTCATGAACGGCTCACTTCACGAAGCGACACCCTCGGACGACACGTCCGATGTGATCCTGCGCGCGCTGAGCGTCTTGGCCCACAACGGCCTGGACGGCGCCGCGCGGACCCGGCTGGCCGGCACCGAGGTGCTGGTGCCGGCCTCGGACGCGGAGACGCGGAAACTGATCCTGCCGGTCATCGGCCGGGCCGTCCTCGTCTTCACGTCCGAGGAACGCATGGCGCAGGCCCTGCCGGACGTTCAGTGCTACCACCTCGTACCCCTGGGCATGATTCCGGCCCACTGGCCCGTGCGCGGCCTGACGCTCGTCATCGACCCCGGTTCCCCCGAGGCCGTGACGCTGTCGGCGGAGGGCGTGCACCTGTTGCTGGGCCCACCCCTGAAAGCCGCGTGAAGCGCCGGTCTCAGGTGGACTGACGCTTCACCAGTTCCGTCGGCAGGATCACCGCCGCCGGATCCTCTCCGCCGATCTGGGCGAGCAGCACCCGCACCATCTCGGCGCTGATGCGGTCGTAGGGCTGCCGGATGGTCGTCAGCTGGGGGCGGGCGGCCAGAGCGGCCGAGGAGTCGTCGAAGCCGCCCACCGAGACGTCCTCCGGGACGCGGCGCCCGGCCCGTTCCAGTGAGGTGAGTACGCCCTGAGCCATCAGGTCGGAGGCGACGAACACCGCGTCCACGTCCGGGCACTGGGCCAGGAGCCGTTCCGCGCCCGCCTCACCGCTGGCCCGGCTGTAGTCCCCGGAGACGACGAGCCGCTCGTCGAAGTCGATGCCCGACTCGGCGAGCACCTCCCGGTAGCCCGCGAGCCGCTCCACACCGCCGGGCGTGTCCAGCGGACCGGTCACCACGCCGATACGCCGACGGCCGAGCGACACCAGATGGCGCACCATGTCACGGGCGCCGTCCCGGTCGTCCGCGGCCACGTAACTCACCTTGGAGCCGACGCCGATGGGCTTGCCGCACATCACCAGCGGCACCCCCGCCTCGCGCAACTGCTCGGCGACCGGGTCGCCGGAGTGGCTGGAGACCAGCAGCACCCCGTCGACATGACCCGCCGTGATGTACCGGGTGATGCGGCGCCGCTCGTCCTCGGTGCCCGCGAGCATCAGCAGCAGCGGGATGTCGTGCGCCGCCAGTGCCTGCGTACAACCCCGCAGCAGGACGTTGAAGTTGGGGTCCTCGAAGAACCTCTCCTGCGGCTCCGTGAGGAGGAAGCCGATCGAGTCCGAGCGTCCGGTGATCAGTGAGCGGGCGTGCCGGTTGACGACGTACCCCGTCCTGCGGATGGCGGCGTTGACCGCCTCCTGGGCCGTGGGACTCACATAGTGCCCGCCGTTGAGCACGCGCGAGACGGTCCCTCGTGAGACTCCCGCCTCGCGCGCGACATCGTGAATCGTCGGCGGTTTGCGCCGGCCCCCCGATTGGCTCATGGTCACGACTTTACGGCTCCCGACAGCAGATCGAGGCTCCAGAACCGCTGGATGACCAGGAACAGAGCGATGAGCGGAATGACCGCGAGCAGCGCGCCGGTGATCACCAGTGTGTAGAGGGCCGGGGTGTTGGATCCCTGTTCGAGCAGGGTGAACAGACCGAGGGTGATCGGGAACTTCTCGTCGTCGCTGAGCATGATGTACGGCAGCAGGAAGTTGTTCCACACGGCCACGAACTGGAAGAGGAACACCGTCACCAGTCCGGGCACCATCATCGGCAGCGCGATCCGGGTGAAGATCCGCAGCTCGCTCGCCCCGTCCATCCGCCCCGCCTCGACGACATCGCCCGGCACGGCCGCGGCGGCGTAGATCCGCGCGAGATACACGCCGTACGGCGACAGGACGAGCGGCAGCAGGACGGATGCGTACGAGTCCGTGAGGTCCGCCTTGGCCATGAGCAGATACTGCGGGATCGCGAGGATCACCGGCGGCATCAGCACGCCCGCCATCAGGATGTTGAAGATGGTCTCGCGGCCGCGGAACCGGTAGATCGCGAGGGCGTAGCCGCTGAACGCGGAGACGACGGTCGACAGGAGGGCGCCCAGGCCCGCGTAGAGGGCGGAGTTGCCCATCCACTTCCAGTACAGGCCGTCGCGGTAGGCGTTGAGGTCGGTCACGTTGTCGGCGAAGCCCGTGCCCGGCAGGAACGTGAACGTCGAGAACAGTTCGCTGCCGGACTTGGTCGACGCGATCACCACCCACGCCACCGGCAGCAGACAGTAGATCGCGCCGATCAGCAGCGTCACCGTCGGGACGAAGGCGGTCCGGCGGCGCAGCGGCGGCCCCTGGGTGGTGCCGGGCGTCGTGCCGGCGGCCGGGGACGCCTTGCGGACGGCAAGAGAACTCACTGTGCTGCCTCCTGCTTGTTACGGGAGTTCGCGGCCCGCAGGAAGCCGAAGGACAGGACCAGCGTGACGAAGGCGATGATCACCGCGGTCGCCGCCGCCGAGTGGATGTCACCCTTGCCGAAGGCGTCCTGATACACCTTCATCAGCGGACTCCAGGTCGTGGACACGGAGTTGGTCAGGGGTTTGAGGGTGGTCGGCTCGCTGAACACCTGGAGCGTCGCGATGATCGAGAAGAAGAAGGTCAGCACCAGCGAGGGCGCCACCATCGGGATCTTGATCCTGATCGCGATCTGCAGCGGGGTGGCGCCGTCCAGCTTCGCCGCCTCGTACACCTCGGCAGGGATGGACTGCAGCGCGGTGTAGATGACGATCATGTTGAAGCCGGTGCCGCCCCACACCGCGATGTTGGACAACGCGATGTACAGCGGCCCGCCGTCCAGCAGGTCGGGCTGCGGCATCCCCAGTTTGTCGAGGACGAAGTAGAAGGGGCTGACGTCCGGCAGGTACAGGAAGCCCCACAGCATCGCGGCGACGACACCCGGAACGGCGTACGGCAGGAAGATCGCGAGCCGGGTGACCGGCGCGAGACGGACCCGGTCGGTGTCGAGCATCAGCGCGAAGAGCAGCGCGAGCCCGAGCATCACCGGCACCACGATGGCGCCGTAGCCGAGCACGCGCACCGCTCCGTCGAGCAGCTGGGAGTCGGTGAGGGAGTCGGTGTAGTTCTCCAGGCCCGCCCAGACCTCCTTGCGGGCGCCCGCGCCCAGGCCGAGGCCCTTGACCTGGACCTTGTGCAGGCTGAGCCACACCGCGTAGCCGATGGGCAGCGCGAAGAAGAGGGCGAAGAGGATCGTCGCGGGGAGGAGGAAAAAATAGGGGGCGCTTCGCACTCGTTTGAGGGTGGTGGTGGGAGACGGGTGGGCGTACGGGGCCCCCTTGACCCCGTACGACTTCCGGTGTGCGCTTGTCACTCCGCGACCTCGAAGCCCTGCTTCTTGAGGTCGGCGACGGTCTCGCCCTGCATCGTCTTCAGGGCGGCGCCGAAGTCCGACTTGTTCTTGGCGGCGGAGCCGAACGCGTCGTTGAACGTGGTGTACGCGACGTTCACGTTCGGGCCCCACGCGGAGGGAGCAGTGGTCTTCGCGATGTCGGCGGCCTGGGTGTAGAAGTCCTTCTGGTTCGAGAAGAAGGCCGGCGGCTCGGTGAACGCGTCACTGGTCTGCGCGGTCGTGGCGGCCGGGTAGATGCCACCCTCCTTGGCGAGCGCGGTGAGCGCCTGGGGGTCCGTGTTCAGCCAGGCGGCGAACTTCGCGGCGGCCGACTTGTGCTTGGAGTCCGTGGTGACGGCCGTGGACGAACCGCCCCAACTCCCCGTGACGTCGTCGCTCTGCGACCACTGCGGCAGCGGAGCCATCGCCCACTTGCCCTTGGTGTCGGGCGCGGCGGTGGTCAGGGTGCCGGGCGCCCAGACGGCGCTGACCCAGGCGATCTGCTTGCCGGTGTTGAGCGCCTTGTTCCAGGCCGGGGTGTACATCGGCTGGTTGTCGATCGCGCCCTCCTTGACGAGGCCGCCCCAGAAGTCGGCGACCTTCTGCGTCGCCGCGTCGTCGATCCCGACCTTCCACTTCTGGCCCTCTGTCGTCCACCACTTGGCGCCCGCCTGCTGGGCGAGACCGGCGAAGAGACCGGAGTCGTTGGCGGAGAAGGTGGTCAGGTCCGTCTCCGGCGACTTCTTCTTCAGCGCGCGGGCCGTCTCGGCGAACTGCTCCCAGGTCTGCGGGACTTCGAGGCCGTACTTCTTGAACAGGTCCTGGCGGTAGTAGAACATCATCGGCCCGGAGTCCTGCGGGATCGCGTACACCGCGTCCGAGCCCAGCGTCGTCTGCTGCCAGACGCCGTCGGCGAACTTGTCCTTCACGCCGTCGACGTCGCCGGCTATGTCGGCGAGCGCGTCATTGCTGACCAGGGTCGGCAGGGCCTGGTACTCGGCCTGGACCAGGTCCGGCGCCTTCTTGGCCTTGTGCGCGGTGAGGATCTTGGTGACCAGCGTGTCGCCGGACGCCTGCTTCTTGACCGTGACCGTGACCCGGTCCTTCTTGCCCTGGCCCTTGTTCCACAGGTCGGCGACCTTGTCCATGCCCGGCGTCCAGGACCAGTACGTCAGCGAGACCGGCCCCGAGTCGGCCTCGCTGTCGTTGTCGTCCGAGGAGCCGCAGGCGGCAAGTGCGGTGGCGCCGAGCGTGACGGCGACCGAGATGGTCACGAGGCGACGCAGCTTCGTGTGTGGCATGGATGTATCTCCCTGACCGTGGTCTCCGCCTGCTGCGGAGGCCTGCCCCTTTTTTTCCTGTGCGGCTCGCCTCCGAGGCGCTTCGGCCGGTGTCGAGAGCACGACCGTGCTCAGCCCTTCGGGCCTCCGCGCGCTCGCGCCCTCGACACCGGCGCGCCCCTCCGGCTCACCCGTGCTGCTTCTGTGAGCGTTCACAGTAGAGAAACATCCAGGACACTTGTCAATGGTTGTTGCTGTGCGGTTATGTTGGCCCCGCGCCGCTGGCGCTGTGTGTGCACGTTCCCAAATGATCGATCGACCGGGAGACAATCCATGCCGGAGACCACCCCCAAGGGCCTCTCAAGGCTCGCCTTCGGTGGGGACTACAACCCCGAGCAGTGGCCCGAAACCGTCTGGCCCGAGGACGTCCGGCTGATGCGCGAGGCAGGCGTCACGATGGTCAGCGTCGGGATCTTCTCCTGGGCCCTGTTGGAGCCCGAGCCCGGGAACCACGACTTCGGCTGGCTCGACCGGCTCCTGAACCTGCTGCACGAGAACGGGATACGCGCCGACCTCGGTACGCCGACGGTGGCGCCGCCCGCCTGGTTCTACCGCGAGCACCCCGAAGCCCTGCCCGTGACCGCCGACGGCACCCGCTACGAGTTCGGCTCACGCGGCGCCATCTGCCACAGCAACACCCACTACCGCTCGGCCGCCGCGGACATCACCACCAAGCTCGCCACCCGGTACGCCGAACACCCCGCGCTCGCGATGTGGCACGTCCACAACGAGTACGGCGTCCCCGTCTCGGCCTGCTACTGCGACAGCTGCGCCGCCCACTTCCGCCGCTGGCTCGGCAGGACGTACGGCACGGTCGACGCGGTCAACGAGGCCTGGGGCACGGCCTTCTGGGGCCAGCGGTACGCGGACCTCGACCAGATCAACCCGCCCCGGGTGACCCCGACGGTCGGCAACCCGGCCCAGGCGCTCGACTACAAGCGGTTCGCCGACGACACCATGCGCGAGAACTTCGTCACCGAGCGCGACATCCTGCACCGCCTCGCGCCCGGCATCCCCGTCACCACCAACTTCATGACCGCCCTCAGCCAGTGCGACTCCGTGGACTACTGGGCCTGGGGCCGCGAGGTCGACCTCGTCACCAACGACCACTACCTGATCACCGACGGCCGCCGTACGCATGTGAACCTCGCGATGGCCGCCGACCTCACCCGCTCCGTCGCCGGCGGCGCCCCCTGGCTGCTGCTCGAACACTCCACCTCGGGCGTCAACTGGCAGACCCGCAACCCAGCCAAGGCCCCCGGCCAGATGGCCCGCAACTCCCTCGCCCATGTGGCCCGCGGCTCCGACGGCGCGATGTTCTTCCAGTGGCGGCAGTCACGGCGCGGCGCGGAGAAGTTCCACTCGGCGATGCTGCCGCATGCGGGCACGGACTCGCGCGTGTGGCGCGAGGTCGTCGAACTCGGCGCCTCCGTCGACTCGTTGAGTACGATCCGCGGCACCCGCACCCAGGCCGACGTCGCCGTCCTGTGGGACTGGCACTCCTGGTGGGCGCAGAACCTCCAGTGGCGCCCCAGCGAGGACCACGACCCGCGCGAGCGTGCCGACGCCTTCTACGAAGCCCTCTACGACCGCCACCTCACCGTCGACTTCGCCCACCCGGAAGCCGACCTGTCGGCCTACCCCCTCGTCGTCGTGCCTGCCCTCTACCTGATGACCGAGGCCGGCGGACAGAACCTCACTGAGTACGTCGAGAACGGCGGCACCCTCGTCGTCTCGTACTTCTCCGGCATCGTCGACGAGCACGACGCCGTGCACGACGGCCCCTACCCCGGCCCGCTGCGCGACGTACTCGGCCTGACCGTCGAGGAGTTCTCGCCGCTGCTCGCCGGCGACCAGGTCCGCATCACCGGACCCGACGGATCCGAACTCGCCGGCGACGTCTGGACCGAGTTCGTCGTGCCGCGCGGCGCCGAGACCGTGTGGACGTACGCCGACGGGCTCACCGAGGGGCATCCGGCCGTCACCCGTCACCGGCTCGGTGAGGGATCCGCCTGGTACGTGTCCACGCGGCTCGGGGCCCACGGGCTCGACGCGCTTGTCGGCTGGGCCGCCGATGACGCGCGGATCGCGCCCCGTGCCGATCTGCCTCGGGATGTCGAAGTGGTGCGGCGGGTGGGGGAGTCGGGGGCTTTCCTGTTCGTGATCAACCACTCCGGCGTCGATGCGAAGGTCGCGCTTGACGCGCATGGCACTGAGCTGCTCACCGGCGAGCGGGCGGCGGGGCGGCTCGCGGTGCCTGCGGGGGCCGTACGGGTTGTACGCCTCGACGGCTGACTCGCCCCATTGATTTCGCCCCCGCCGCCCCTACCCGTTCCCGTCCCTTCTGGGGGCTCCGCCCCCAGACCCCCGCATCGGCCTGAACGG
>NZ_JAPWHT010000177.1:0-19592 GCF_027270795.1 Streptomyces sp. ActVer | reverse complement strand
TGCTGCGGGAGACGGGACGCCGCTGCGTGGGCGCGGGCCTCGCCGTACCGTCGGCCGTCGCCGAGCCCGAGGGCACCGCCCTCAACCCCCTCCACCTGGCCTGGCCGGCGGGCGCGCCCGTACGGGAGATCTTCGCGGAGCGCGTCCGCGCGGCCGGGATCACCGGACCGGCGTTCGCGGCCAACGACGTCAACCTCGCCGCACTCGCCGAGCACCGGCACGGCGCGGGCCGAGGCTCCCGCGACCTGCTGTGCGTGGCGACCGGACACCGGGGAGTCGGCGGCGCGCTCGTCCTCGACGGGCGTCTGCACATGGGCAGTTCGGGGCTCGCGCTGGAAGTCGGACACCTCACCGTCAACCCGGAGGGGCGCCCCTGCCACTGCGGCAGTCGCGGCTGCCTGGACGTCGAGGCGGACCCGCTGGCGTTCCTGACGGCGGCGGGCCGCGATCCCGGCCCCGAGGTGTCGCTGCTCCAGCAGTCCAACGACCTGATCCGCGAGCAGTACTCCGACCCGACCGTACGCACGGCCGTCGAGGCCCTGATCGACCGGCTCGGCCTGGGCCTCGCGGGCCTCGTCAACATCCTCAACCCGGACCGCATCATCCTCGGCGGGCTGCACCGCACCCTGCTCGACGCGGACCCCGAGCGGCTGCGCGCCGTGGTGGCCGACCGAAGCCTGTGGGGCCAGAGCGGCGGCGTCCCGATCCTCGCCTGCACGCTGGACCACAACAGCCTGGTGGGAGCGGCCGAGTTGGCGTGGCAGCCGGTCCTCGACGACCCGATCGCGGCGCTGGCCCAGGTCTGAGACCGCCCCCTCGGGGGCGCGGGGAACTGCGCGATCAGCCACAATCGGCCCGCGGCCGAAGAACACGCTCGTAGCGGAACCCTCACCACTCGACGGTGAAGGCCCTTCCAGGGTTCACCGTCAGCACGCGCTCCACCAACGCCGTCCCCAGGGCGAGTTCGAGCCGAGGGCGAACCCGACGCAGCAGATACGGCATGCCGGGGCTGCCGTCGACCGAGCGGGCCCCGGCCGTCGTCGTGTCCCCGCCGAGCAGCAGCCGATCCCCGAACCCGGCCTCGGCGAGGGCCTGTACGGCATCGGGCATCCGCCAGTCAGTGGCGTGGTTCGCCCGTGAGGGTCCGTCAAAAGCCAGATAGGCACCGGCCTCCGCGGCCTGCCGGTGCACCACCGGGTCGGGCGAGCGATTGAGGTGCCCGAGGATCACCCGGCCCGGCGGCACCCCCAACTCCCCGCACAACAGGTCGAGTACGTCGAGCGCGCCCGTACCGAGCTCCAGATGTACGGCGATGGGCGCACCCGTCGCGTGATGCGCCTCGGCCGCCGCGGTCATCGTCCAGCGGGCGTGCGCGTCGAGGGCGTGGAAGCCGCCGGCGACCTTGATGAACCCCGCCCGGACTCCTGACGTGGCCAGGCCCTCCGTCAGCTCGGCCACGAAGAGGTCCGCGAGCCCGTTCCGTAGCCGGTCGATCGACTCGGCGGCGTAGTGGGCGGCTTGATGCAGTCCGGTGGCGGCCACGATGTGGACTCCGGTGGCGCGGGAGAGGAGCGGAAGATCGGCGGCCCGTCGCCCCAGCCCGTACGGCGTCCACTGCACGACGCTCCCGCCGCCCGCCTCGCGGAACGCCACCAGCTCGGCCGTCGCCGCGGACGCGTCACGCAACTCCTGACCAGGGAGTCGCGGACTGCTGAGGAAGAGATGGTCGTGCGCGTCGCACACTCCCAACTCCGTTGGGGAGACGTCCCCGAGAACCGTCCGAACGGTACCGGCCGCGCGGACCGCAGGTGTCCCGGACGTCGTGTTCACCACTGCCGCCCCCGCCGGATCCGGTCACGCTCCGGTGCCGAGAGATGCAGGACCCGGTACACCTCACCGGCCGCCTTGGGCGAGTCATGGGCCCAGAGCGAGAAGTGCACGACCTCCCAGTGGCGCGGGTCGACCGCGACAGCCGCACCCACGACCCCGTCCAGCGCGGCCAGCCGCCCGGTCACCCGCATCGCTTCCTCCGTCACCTCGGCGAGCGGTGCCCCCTCCGGAATGCTCACGCGTCGACGCACCGCGACCTCGGGTGTGGCACCGGCGGCGTCCCCGTCCTCGTACGCGAGACCCGTCCAGTGCTGCACCTCAGGGCGCCCGAAGTCGTCCACGAGGCCCTGGAATCCCGGCCCCCAGAGGAAGGAGTTCATACCCTCGGGCGTGTGCCACAGATAGAACGGCGCGTACTGGTTGACCTGTGAGCCGTGCACTCCGCGTTCGCGCAGCAGGTAGGCCTTGAGGCCGAGTCCGTCCCAGTCGTCGAGCAGGTGTCCGACGCGGGCGACCCGGCCGCGAATGATGTCCATGTCGTAGTCGGCGGGCAGGTTTATCTCGTACTGCATGGCGTGCATCGATGCCTCCAACGGCTCACGGATGACGGCTCACGGCTTGGCGGCTCACGGCTTGGCGGTTCAATGGCCCGCAACCGGCTTTCATCGGCTCCAACCGTCCGTACAGGCTGGGGAGTTGAGGGCCAGCAGTGACAGCAGTCCGCGAACTCCCGTGTCGAAGGCGGCGGTCGAGCCGGACGCGCGCGCCAGCACATAGCCGCCCTGGACCGTGGCGACGATCGTCGCGGCGATCTCCTCGCCGTCCAGCGAGGGCGCGAACTCGCCCCGCTCCTGCCCCTCCTCGACAAGCCCCGCGAGCCGCTCGCGCAGCCAGTCCAGCGTCTCGTCGACGGGCGCGCGCAGCTCCTCGCTCGCGATGACGTCCGGGTCCATGGTCAGCCGCCCGACCGGGCAGCCACGCAGCACATCGCGCTCGCGCCGAAGATAGGCCTCGACCCGCTCGTACGGAGAACCCGGGCCGCCGAGTACTCCCTCGGCGGTAGCGCGCATCTCCTCCGCCGTACGCCGGATCGCGGCGAGCGCCAGGTCGGGCTTGCCCGCGAAGTGGTGGTACATGCTGCCCTGACCCGCCCCGGCCTGCTGCTGGATCGCCTTCGGGCTCGTGCCCACGTACCCCCGCTCCCACAACAGCTCGCGCGTGGCCTCGATCAATCGCTCCGGAGTGCTCATGAAATCACTGTACATACTAGTAGGTACAGAATCGAGGGGGCAGTAGAGGGAGCAGCGGAGCACCCCGTTCGTACTCCCGTGGAGGTACGCGTACTGCCGCTGGCCGTACGACGACCCGGACCCCCTCCCGGCGCGAGTCTCGAAGCATCACCGGAACACCCACCGAGGAGATGACTTCAGATGCAGACCCAGGCGCACTGGGACGGCGGGCCCGGCCCGTGGATCCTTCTCTTCCCGCTGATCTGGGCGGCCGTCGTGATCGGCGTCGTGACCGTCCTCCGCCGTACCGTGTGGCGCGGCCGGCGTGGCCCGTGGCGCGGCATGGACCGCACCGCGACGGACGTCCGCCCGACCGGCGACTCGCCGATCGCGATGCTCGGCCGGCGCTTCGCCTCCGGCGAGATCGACGAGGACGAGTACTGGCGTCGGCTCTCGGTCCTGGACGAGCAGTTCGGACGCACCGACTTCGGTCGTACGGGCAAGGGCGGTGCGGCATGAGCACCGCGACCGCCACGAAGGCCACGCGGACCGCGGCACGTGTCGCCGAAGCCGTGAAGGTGTACGGCAGCGGCGACACCGCCGTCCGGGCCCTGGACGGGGTGAGCGTCACCTTTCGGGCCGGGCGCTTCACCGCGATCATGGGGCCCTCGGGCTCCGGCAAGTCCACCCTGATGCACTGCGCGGCCGGCCTGGACACCCTCACCTCGGGCGCGGCGTTCATCGGTGACACCGAGCTGAGCAGCCTCGACGGCCGCCGCCTCACACTGCTGCGGCGCGACCGCATCGGCTTCGTCTTCCAGGCCTTCAACCTGGTCCCGACGCTGACCGTCGCTGAGAACATCACGCTGCCCATGGACCTCGCGGGCAGCCGGGGCGACGCCTCGTCGCAGGAGTGGATCGACGCGCTCGTCGACGTCGTCGGACTGCGCGACCGGCTGCACCACCGGCCCTCCGAACTCTCCGGCGGCCAGCAGCAACGCGTCGCCGTGGCAAGGGCGTTCGCCGGCCGGCCCGATGTCGTCTTCGCCGACGAGCCCACCGGCAACCTCGACTCGCGCTCCGGCGAGGAGGTCCTGAACCTCCTCGGCCGGGCCGTACGCCAGATGGACCGCACGGTCGTCATGGTCACCCACGACCCGGTCGCCGCCGCACACGCCGACGAGGTCGTCTTCCTCGCCGACGGCCGGCTCGTCGACCGGATGGAAGCCCCCACGGCCGACAAGGTCCTGGACCGCATGAAGGCATTCGACAGCAAGGGAGCGCCGCCGTCATGAACGCCTTCGACAGCAACAGCAAGGGAGCGCAGTCGTCGTGAACGCCTCCGTGCGCATCAGCGTCTCGTCCCTGCGCGCCCACAGGCGCCGCTTCGCCGGTACGTTCCTGGCGGTGCTCCTCGGCGTCGCCTTCCTGGCCGGCACCCTCGTCATGGGCGACACCCTGCGCGCCGGCTTCGACACGATGTTCGGCAACGCCACGAGCGGCACGGACGCCGTCGTCCGCAGTGCCGGCACCATCACCACGCCGGGCGAGAGCCAGGGCGTACGGCAGCCCGTCGACACCGACCTGGTGGCGGCCGTCGAGAAGGCAGCCGGTGTCGCGGCCGCCGAGCCCGACATCCAGGGTGCAGGACAACTCGTCGGCGCCAACGGCAAGCCCATCGGCGGCCAGGGCCCGCCCACCCTCGCGGGCAACTGGATCGACGACCCGAAGCTCAACTCGTACCAACTGGCCGAAGGCCGCGCCCCGTCGAAGTCCGGCGAGGTCGTCGTCAACCGGGGTGCCGCCGAGAAGGGCGACCTGAAGATCGGCGACACGACGACCCTGCGGACGCCCGATCCGGTCGAGGTGACCGTCGTCGGCCTCGCGACCTTCGGTGGCGAGGACGGCATGGCCCAGGTGACCTACACCGGCATGACCCGGTCCGACGCCGAGAAGTACCTGACCGCGAAGCCCGGCGAGGCCGCGAGCATCCTGGTGCGCGCCGGTCCCGGCACCGGTCAGCGGGAACTCGTGGACGCCCTGACTCCCGTACTGCCCAAGGGGGTTGAGGCGATCACCGGCCAGGAGCTGGCCGAGGAGAACACGGACATGATCTCCGGGCAGTTCCTGTCGCTCTTCACCACCTTCCTGCTGGTGTTCTCCGGAGTCGCGCTGCTGGTCGCGACCTTCTCCATCCACAACACCTTCGCGATCGTCGTCGCCCAACGCACCCGTGAGAACGCCCTGTTGCGTGCTCTCGGTGCCTCGCGCCGGCAGGTCACCGCGTCGACCCTGGTCGAGGCGAGCGTCGTCGCCGTGGTCGCGTCCGCCGCCGGTCTCGCGGGCGGCATCGGAATCGCGGCCGGACTCCAGGCACTGTTCCCGGCCATCGGATTCCCGTTCCCCGAGGGCGACTTGGTGATCAGCGGGCTGTCCATGATCCTGCCGCTCGCGGTCGGCATCGTGGTCTGCCTCGGCTCCGCGCTGCTGCCCGCCGTCCGCGCCGGGCGCACCGCGCCGCTGGCAGCCCTGCGGGAGACGGCCGTCGACCAGTCCGGCGCGTCCCGCACCCGTGCCGTCGTGGGCTCCGCTCTCGCCGCGCTGGCGGTCGCCGTCACCCTGACCGGCGTCATCGTCAGTCCGTCCCTGTGGCTCGCGGGAAGCGGCGCGATCCTGGCGATCGCCGCCTTCGTCGTCCTCGGCCCGGTCGCCTCGACCACCGCCGTACGCGCCCTCGGCAGCCCGCTCGACAAGCTGCGCGGAGTCACCGGCGGCCTGGCCAGGCGCAACGCCCTGCGCAGCCCCAAGCGGACCGCCGCCACCGCCGGCGCGCTGATGATCGGCGTCGCCGTCGTCTCGCTGTTCACCGTCTTCGGCGCCTCGCTGAAGGCGACCATGGACCAGACGGTGTCCCGGTCCTTCGCGGGCGACGTCGCGGTGAGCACCCCCTCGTTCGGCGCGGGCGGCAGCGGACTGAGCCCACGGCTCGCCCCCGCGATCGCCGATCGCCCAGAGGTCGACACGGCGGTCGGAATCGGTCGCGGTGTCGCCGAAGTCGACGGCAAGGGACGGGCCTTGACCGTCACCGACCCGGTCGCACTGGAGCGCACCTTCGACCTCGGCGACGTACAGGGAACGATGCGCGACCTCGGCGACGACGGCATCGCCATCACCGAGAACGAGGCCGACAAGCAGGGCCTCAAGACCGGCGACACCGCCCAACTGGCCTTCACCGACGGCAAGAAGCAGACCTTCACTGTCCGTGCGGTCTACGGCCGGTCCGAGCTGGCCGGCGACTACGTCATCACCCGCGACGCCTGGGCCCCGCACCGCACCCAGGACTCCGACACGCTCGTGGCCGTCACCTTCAAGGACGGCGTGAGCGCGGCCGACGGCAAGGCGGCGGTGGAAAAGGTCGCGACGGCGTACGGCAATCCGGAGGTGCAGACCCGCGACGAGTACGCGCAGTCCTCGGCCGGCGGCATCGACATGATGCTCACCCTGGTCTACGCGCTCCTCGCGCTCGCGGTGCTCATCGCACTGCTCGGCATCGCCAACACGCTGACCCTCGCGGTCCACGAACGCACCCGCGAACTCGGCCTGTTGAGGGCCGTCGGGCAGACCAGGGCGCAACTGCGGGCCATGGTCCGCTGGGAGTCGGTGCTGGTCGCCGCGTTCGGCACGGTGGGCGGACTCGCACTCGGCGGATTCCTCGGCTGGGTGCTCGTCAAGGCGTCCGACGGAGCGTCCGACAGCGCCTTCGCCTTCGCGATGCCGCCGTTCCAGCTCACCGTGGTGGCCCTCGTGGGGGTCTCGGCCGGGGCCCTCGCGGGCCTGCGCCCGGCCCGGCGGGCGGCACGCCTCGACGTGCTGCGCGCCATCGCCACCGAGTAGACGCGTGGGCATGCCGGCTCCGTCGAATGGACGGACCGGTGCGCCCTCGCCACCGAGTGGACCGAACAGCGGGCCTTCGCCACCGAGCGGCGCAGGAGACCCCGGTCACCGCCCGGTCAGCCGGCAACGGCCGACCGGGCGGGAGCGTGTCCGGTCCTGAGCGTGCCGGCGGCGTGCTCCACCTCCGCGAAACTGCGGGCGGGCGACTCGGCGGCCGCGCCGTACGGAGGGCAGGCCGGCAGACCCGCCGTGGCGGAGGCGGCCGGAAGGGTGAACCACACGACCTTGCCCGACTCGCCGTCCGGCCGCACACCCCAGCTCTCGCTGAACGCGGCGACCATCGCGAGACCGCGTCCGCAGGTCGCGGAGGAGTCGGCCTCCCGCACCTCGGGAAGGCGCGGGTCGTTGTCGTGCACCGAGACCGTGAGCCGGTCGAGCAGCAGCTCGATCTCCACGGTGCACAGCTTGTCGGGCACGGCGTGCCGGTGGACGTTGGTCAACAGCTCCGTCACACCGAGCGCGGCCCGGTCTATCAACGGATCAAGATGCCAGTAGCGCAATTGCGCAGATACGATTCTGCGGACCTGGCCGATCCGCGACGGCAGGGCTTGGAGCTCCACCGTGCAATGCCTGCTTGGCTGGCTGATCACGGCTGCGACTCCCCGAATTGAGGTCCGGAAGAAGACGGAGTACGGATCCAGCGGGCGGCCTGAGTGCAAACGACCGCCCGCGGTTGGTGCCCGGCGGGCTGGTTCGCAGCGTTATCGCCGGTAAACCCAGAGTGACGTGAGAACAGCGTGACGCAGGAGGTGCGGTCTCGCAACTCGCGGTGTTCCCAGTGGTGTCTCTGGTGACCGGACCGGCAACGTGGGCGCCTTCAGCGCCCGCGCCCCGCCGCCTTGCGCACGGCCTCGATGAACCGGCTGGCAGCCGGTGGACCGGGTTCCCCCGGAGCCGGGTCGTGGTCCCCCAGTGTGAGCAGATAGCGCGTGCCGTTGACGTCCGCCAAAGCCCGGTCGTCATGGGCGAACCAGGGCTTCGACGCCCGGACCGCCTGCACCGGCGCGCTGTCGATCTCGCTGCCGTAACTGGTGAGCAACTCCAGCCTTCCGTCGCTGATCCGGACCTGTCCGGCCCGGGTGAGCGAACGCAGCCTCTTTCCGATCCGCACGCCCGTGGCCGTGAACTCCGGCTCCGCCATGTGCCCCGCCCCCTTGTGCGCTTCGGTCGTGTGCGCTTCGTTCGTGCCACGCCCTGATCCCGGTGGATCCCGCTCCAGTGTGCGTCCCCGCCCGGACCGGCGTCCCATGCGGTGCAGTCTGCCCGCCTTCGGTGTCGAGCACCAGTGCGCATGACGACGTCACGGGTGCTCTCCGGCGCACTCGCGCGAATGCGCCCCCCATGGCCCGACGCGGGCTCCACCAGGGGTTCCTTTGAGGTGCTCAAAGGTGTGTTTATGCAGGTGAGGAGCGTGCGGAAGGTGCATATGATCGAGGTGTCCGACCGCGTGAACCGGCGTCGGCACAACCGAAGGAGCCCCGCCGTGACCACCCCACAGCAGGCCCGCACCCATGAGCCGATGGCCACGCTCGATGTCGATCACAGCGACGCGGAGTACCGGCACTGGCTCAAAGAAGCCGTACGGAAGGTCCAGGCCGACTCGAACAGATCGGCCGACACCCACCTCCTGCGCTTTCCGCTGCCCGAGAAATGGGGCATCGACCTCTACCTCAAGGACGAGTCCACCCACCCCACCGGCAGCCTCAAGCACCGCCTGGCCCGCTCACTGTTCCTCTACGGCCTGTGCAACGGCTGGATCCGCCGCGACCGCCCCGTCATCGAGGCGTCCAGCGGCTCCACCGCCGTCTCCGAGGCGTACTTCGCGAAGCTGATCGGGGTGCCCTTCATCGCTGTCATGCCCCGCACGACCAGCCCCGAGAAATGCCGCCTGATCGAATTCCACGGCGGACAGTGCCACTTCGTGGACGACCCGCGGACGATGTACGAGGAGTCGGCGGCCCTCGCGGCCGACACCGGCGGGCACTACATGGACCAGTTCACCTACGCGGAGCGGGCCACCGACTGGCGCGGCAACAACAACATCGCCGAATCGATCTACCGCCAGCTGGAGTTGGAGCGCTACCCCGAGCCGGCCTGGATCGTCGCCACGGCCGGCACGGGCGGTACGTCGGCGACCATCGCCCGGTACGTGCACTACATGCAGCACAACACCCGTATCTGTGTGGCCGATCCGGAGAACTCCTGTTTCTTCGAGGGCTGGACCACGGGCGACGCGGACGTCACCACCGACTGCGGGTCGCGCATCGAGGGCATCGGCCGGCCGCGGATGGAACCGAGCTTCGTGCCGGGGGCCATTGACCGGATGATGAAGGTGCCGGACGCGGCGAGTGTGGCCGCGGTGCGGGCCCTGGAAGCGGCCATCGGGCGCAAGGCGGGGGGCTCGACCGGTACGGGGTTGTGGAGTGCGCTGAAGATCGTGGCGGAGATGGTGGCGGCGGGGCGGACGGGGAGTGTGGTGACTCTGTTGTGCGACCCCGGTGACCGTTATCTGGACAAGTACTACTCGGATGAGTGGGTGGCTGGTCAGGGGCTGGACATCGAGCCGTATGCGGGGGCGATCGAGTCGTTGTTGGCCACGGGGGTCTGGCCGGATTGAGGAGTTCGCTGGGCGTGCAACTGCGTCTGCGGGTGCGTCGTGGCTGGTCGCGCCCACGCGGCGGAGCCGCATGATGTAACAGCCCCGCGCCCCTTCAGGGCGCGTGCGTGGAGCTCAGCCGTCGGTCCAGCTTCGTCACCGCGTCCCGGAACGCCCGGCCCAGGCCCGCGCGGCCCAGCTTTATCGCGAAGCGGAACGGGGCTGTTCCGTCGGCGGCCCACGTCCACTGGACTCTCGTACCCGTGCCGTCCCGGGTGAGGCGCCACTCCTCGACGAGGGCGCGGGTGCCGGGAGCGTTCGTCACGTCGACGCGGTACGTGTAGACCTCGGAGGGCTCGGCCGCGAGGATCGTCTCCTCGAAGCGTGTCCCGCCCTTCAGCCGGACCTGCCGCCCGGTCCCGTCCTCGGTGGGGCGGGCCGCTCTCACCGCCGAGAACCACTCGGGCCAGGCGGCCACGTCCTCGGCCAGCGCGCGATAGACGGTCTCGGGGGACGAGGCGATCCCTCTCGCGAACACGAGGCGCAGGGGAGCGGTATCGACGAAGTCGAGTCCCACCGGACGCAGACGGTGTGCCATGTACGGACCCCCTCGCGGGAACAACTCGCGGGAACAGACGGGGAACGAATCCGAACGCAGCCCCACAACACGGCGGTTGACGAGGCACCGTCACCATAGCTGGCGGCCCGTCAGCTGTCTGTACCGCCCACTGATACCCCGCCGCCGTCAGACGTCCGCCGCCGTCAGGTGTCCGTCTCCGTCAGACGTCCGTCTCGCTCTCGTCCTCGGGCTCGCCCGCCACCACCAGGCGCCGCAGATGCTCGGAGATCTCCGCGCGCGCCCCGGCGGGCAGCCCGTCGTCCGTGACCAGCGTGTCGATCTGTTCCAGCGCGGCGAACGAACTCAGGCCCACCGTGCCCCACTTGGTGTGGTCCGCGACCACGACGACACGCCGCGCCGACTGGACGAGCCGCCGGTTGGTCTCGGCCTCCGCCAGGTTCGGCGTCGACAGGCCGGCCTCCACCGATATGCCGTGCACACCCAGGAACAGCACGTCGAAGTGGAGCGCCGCGATCGCCTGGTCCGCGACGGGCCCCACGAGCGAGTCCGACGGGGTGCGCACGCCACCGGTCAGTACGACCGTCGCCGCTCCCTGCCGCTGGCCCGAGGTGCGCTGCGCCGCGTGGAAGACATCGGCCACCCGCACCGAGTTGGTCACGACCGTCAGATCCGGCACGTCGAGCAGTTGATGGGCGAGCGCGTACGTCGTCGTGCCGCCCGACAGGGCGATCGCCGTGCCCGGTGCGACCATCGCCGCCGCGGCCCGCGCGATGTCCTCCTTGGCGGACAGCTCCAGACCCGACTTGGCCTCGAAGCCCGGCTCGTGCGTGCTCGCCTCGACCACCGGGACCGCTCCGCCGTGCACCTTCTCCACCACGCCCTGGCGGGCGAGCGCGTCGAGATCGCGGCGGACCGTCATGTCGGACACGCCGAGTTTCCTGGTGAGTTCGTTGACGCGGACACCGCCGCGCCGCCGGACCTCGTCGAGGATCAGAGCGCGCCGCTGCTCCGCGAGGAGGTTCTGATTCTCACTCACGTCCGCTCCGGTTCCCTTCGCCTCGACACGTCCGGCATGTCCCCGAACCCCCTCCGACAAGGACATTCACCCTCACCTCCGGTCCATGGGATGCCCCATCCTCGCACGGGTCACCGCAGGTCGCGCCACTGCCTGTGGCGACGCGCACACGTCACGCTGCCATCTTCCGTTCGTCACTGTCACACGGATCGGGGAGATTCCGTGACGAGTGGTGCGCAACGATCCCGGAGGCGGGATCCTTGTACCTGAACATGACATGTGCCGTACGGGCATCACGGGGGAAGCAGAACAGTGGAGCGTCCACAGAGGCATGCCTCGCCGCATGAGGCGCACGAGGCGCACGATTCCGAGCGGCGGCCCGCGACGGCCGACACCGCACTCGAACTACTGGTCCACGGCGTCGGAGGTACGACGCCCCAGGAGATGCTGAACGATCCGCGCACCGTCCGGATCACCGGTGACGACACGGCCGCGGTCTTCCGCCGCGCCGACGACGTCGAAGCGGAGAAGAAAGCAGCGAAGCGGCTCGACGAGGATCCGGGCAAACCGGTCCCCGAGGCGTACGTCTGGTGCAATCTCACCTCGGGCAACGGCTCCCGTGCCCTGTGGCTGCTCCTCCTGCCGTTCATGGTGGTCAACCTTGCCCACTGGATGCGGCCCACGGTCAGGGACAACCGGAAGCGCACGGTACGGCTCTACGGATTACTCGTCCGCCTGGCCGGCCTGACCCTCACGGTGCTGCTGGTCGCCGCCGCCTGCGAGGTCGCCCTCGACCTGGCCGCCTGGCAGTGCGCGGGCACCGGCGGGTGCGCCCAGGAGTACTCCTGGCTGGGCTTCCTCTCCCCGGTCCGCCCCGATGCCGGCTGGTGGAGCCTGCCGGGCCGCCGGCTCGCCCTCGCCGCGCTGGTGCCCGCGGCCCTGACCGTCCTCCTCTGGTATCTCTCGCACCGCACCTGGAGCGCGTACGAGTCCCAGCCGCCGATCGAGTACGGGTCCGAGTCCGACGAAGAGACCGGCCGGGCCGGACTCGGGCGCCCGGGCTTCTGGTACGGGCGCCGACTGGTCGCCCGGCTCCGCGCGGCGCACACCGCCGCGGGCCTGCTGACGATCGTCGCGGCGGTCGGCACATCCGCCGCCCGCTACGACCGCGAGCCCGGCGGGCCGCCCGTTCTGGAGGCACTCGGCCGGATCGTGGAGGCGTCGCTCGTGGTGGGCGGGGTCGTCGTGGTGTGGGTGGTCTGCCGCCGCGGCCGCAGCGAGCACCGGCTCGACCGGCACCTCGACGCTGCCCTGGTGCGCTGGCTGCCCATCGGCTCGCTCCTCCAGCTCGCCCTCACCCTCCTGTACGCCGGCTGGTCGCGCCCCCAGTGGCGGTCGGACGGCCAACTGCCTGGCGGCGACACGATCTTCGGCGGCATCGCACTCGTCCAGTGCCTGCTCGTGATCGTGCTCGGGGTGGTGGCCCACCTCCTGTACCGCGCCCACCCGGACCCCCGTACCGCGATGCGCGGCCTGGCGGGGCCCGCCGTCGCGATGCTGGCGTGCGCCCTGGGCGGTGTGATGTCCGGCGGGGTGGCCCAGCGCGTCGCCGACTGGCTGGACGGCACCGGAGGAACGATCGAGGGCCCGCCCGTCCTGCTGACCTGGCAGTCCTCCGTCATCCCGCCGCTGCTGATCGTCCTGCTCGCCCTCGTCGGCTGGCTGGCCAGGCGCACCGTACAACTGCGCCGCATCGAGACGGCCGCGGTGGAACGCGACTACGAGGACGAGCCCGCGGACGCCGGGCGCACCAACCGCATCGCCCGCATGCGGGCCATGGCCGCTCTCACCGACCGGGCGCCCCGGATCATCGGCATCACCTCCATCGTGACGCTGCTCCTGGGCGCGCTGGCCCTGGCGGGCGCCATGACCACCGACGAGACCCCGGGCGAGGCCGCGCACGGCACGTACGCCGTCGTACAGGGAGCGGCAGAAGCCGCGCAGGCGCTCGGTTCCTGGCTGATCGGCGTCGGCTTCATACTGTTCGTCACCTGGGGACGCCGCGCCTACAAGGATCCCTCGGCCCGGCGCACCATCGGCATCCTGTGGGACGTCGGTACGTTCTGGCCGCGCGCGGCACACCCCTTCGCGCCCCCTTGCTACGCCGAGCGCGCCGTGCCCGACCTGACCTGGCGCATGGCCACCTGGACCAGTGCCACCGAAGGCCGGCGGCTCGTCCTCTCCGGCCACTCCCAGGGCAGCGTCCTCGCGGCCGCCGCGGCCTGGCAGCTCAAGCCGTCGGTGCGCAAGCGGGTCGCGCTGCTCACGTACGGCTCGCCCCTGGAGCGGCTCTACGGGCGTTGGTTCCCGGCCCACTTCGGGCCCGACGCGCTCAGCGGGCTGCACCGCGAGGTCGACTGCTGGCGCAACCTGCACCGGGCCACCGACCCCATCGGCGGACCCATGCGCCTGCCCGGCGACTGCGGTCCCCAGGTCGACCGGGAGGCACTGAAGGACCCTCTCGCGTACGGCCGCACCGAGGACCACCCGCTCCCCGCGCCGATCCTCGGCCACTCCGACTACCAGGCGGACCCCGCCTTCGCCGAGGAGCGGGAGAAGCTGCTCGCACGGCTCAGGCCGGAGGTCCCGGGGCCACGGGAGGACAGCGGACCCGAGGAGCCCCAGGAGCCCCGGCTGGAGCCGACGCCCATGTGAGGCTCGGCGACGAGGCGCGCATCGCCCTTGTGAGCCGGGCGATGCGCGCAGGGCCTCAGGGCAGCTCCGGCAGGTCCTCCGCGTACAGGAGGGTGAGGTCGTCCTTGCTCGGTTCGGGGAGCTGGGCGACCCGCCCCGCGTGCCGCTCCACCATCGCCTCGAAGGTCTGCCGCGCGGTGCGGCCGTTGCCGAACGCGGGCCCCTTCGGGATCGCCGTGAAGTACTTGATCAGCGCCTCGCCCGCACCCGGCGCGATCCGGTACTCGTGCTCCTCGGCCTGCTGTTCCACGATCCGCAGCAGCTCCTCGGAGTCGTAGTCGCCGAAGGTGATGGTCCGTGAGAAGCGGGACGCCACACCGGGGTTGACGGTCAGGAAGCGCTCCATCTCGGCCGTGTAGCCCGCGACGATCACCACCACCGCCTCCCGGTGGTCCTCCATCAGTTTCACGAGCGTGTCGATGGCCTCGCGGCCGAAGTCGCGCCCCGAGTCCTCAGGCGAGAGCGCGTACGCCTCGTCGATGAACAGCACTCCGCCGCGCGCCCGGTCGAAGGCCTCCTGCGTACGGATGGCCGTGGAGCCGATGTGCTCGCCGACCAGGTCCACGCGGGACACCTCGACGAGATGCCCCTTCTCCAGGACTCCGAGCGAGGCGAGGATCTCGCCGTACAGCCGGCCGACCGTCGTCTTGCCGGTGCCGGGGGAGCCCGTGAAGACCAGGTGGCGTCGCGCCGAGGCCGCCTTGAGGCCCGCCTGCTGGCGGCGGCGGCCCACCTCGATCATGTCGGTGAGGGCCCGCACCTCGCGCTTGACGCTCTCCAGGCCCACCAGCGCGTCCAGTTCACCGAGGACGGCCGTCGACGAGCGCGCGGGCTGCTCGGGCTCCTGGGGAGCGACGAGCGGCTCCTGCTCGGTGATGCGCTGCCCCGGGATCGCCCCCAGCAGACCGGGTGACTGACTCGTGGTCTGGACGGCGGTCTCCTGCGCCGGAGGCCGTACACTCGCGCTCTCGTCGCTCGTGCAGTCCTCGACCACGGGACCCGTGCCGGACGCCTGGTCGCCGCCCGCGTCCGCGAACTCGTAACCACCGCGCGCGCACCGCTCCGTACGGCACTTCTTCAGCGTCGTACGGCAGCCGTCGAGCACATGGAAGCCGTAGCCACCGCTGTCCGTGACCCGGCAGCCGTGGAAGCTGCCGCGGCCGCCCGCCGAGACGTAGAAGCCGGCCTCCGCGGGCGAGGTGACCGTGCACCGCTCGATGGTGGGATCGGCGCCCTTGGTGACGATCACGCCCGTCTGTGTGCCGTCCACGGTGCAGCCGTTCAGCGTCCCGCCGCTGCCGTGGTCGCGGAACCAGGCGCCCGTCGCGGCGTCCCGGATCCGGCAGTCGTCGAGCTGCGCGGTCGCGCCGTCACTCACCGACACTGCGGTGTTGCGGACTTGAGAGATGTCGCTGTCGACGACGTCCGCGCGCGAGCCGCGGTCGAGGACGAACAGGGCGTCCGGCACGTCGTGCACCCGGCAGGAGTCGAGCACCACCGTCGCGCCGTCGCTGACCCACACTGCGGGGTAGTCGCCCGTACTGTCGTGGATCTCGCACTGGTTGGCGTCCACGCGCGTGCCCGGGTCCCAGACCGACAGGCCGTTGCGTCCGAACTGCCGCACGGTGGACCGGGTCATGGTGAGGACCGAGCGGGACCGCAGGTCGACCGCGTTCTCCGGGATGTCGTGGATGCGGCAGTCGGCGAGTGTCAGGACGGCGTCCGTGTCGAGCGTGATGCCGTCCGCGGTCGTACGGTGCACATCGCAGTCGGTGAGATGTGCCGTGGCCCGCGCGGTGACCTGTACGCCGCTGCCCCTGACCTCGTACACCTCGCAGCCGATGGCTTCGAGGGCGGACTGCTCGCCCGTCGCCGACAGGCCGGCGCCCGAGGTGTGGTGGATCCGGCAGCGCTCCAGACGCGGATGGGCGCCGCCGCGCACGGAGACGCCCGACTGGCCGGCCGCCACGACCTCGCACTCCTCGAACACCCCGCCCCCGCCGTCCAGTACGGCGATACCGACACCCGCGGGGTTGTCGACGGTGCAGCGGCGCACCGTCGGACGAGCGCCGCCGCGCACCTCGATACCGGCCGCGGACCGGGTGACGATCCGGATGTCCATCAGCTCCGGTGTGCCCTCCTCGACGAGCAGGGCGGGCTCGGCCGAGTCCTGGCCCTCCACGAGCAGGTCCTGGACCACGGCGGAGGCGCGCACGGTGAGCGGTACCCCGTCGACGGGAGCGATGCGCACGGAACCGGGGGAGCCCTCGGGGCCGCGCAGCGTCACCGCCCGCTGGACGACGAGGTTCTCCCGGTAGGTTCCGGCGGCGACGGTGAGGACGTCACCGTCGGCCGCGGCCTCCAGGGCGGCGGCGAGCGATGCGTACTCACCCGTGCGGCGCCGCCACCTCGACGTACCGGTGTGCGTCACCTGGACCGTGCCCTGTGCCATGGCGCTGCTGTGCCCCCACCTCGTCGTACGCGGGTCCTGAGAGGCTCTTCCCGACACCCGGCCGCGTCAACTCCGCGCACGGGGAACGAGAACAGCCTCTCACGACGGTGCCGAACATCTCGGCCGGTCCACCGTAGCGTGCGCGGAGCCGGCCGGTTGACCGGAGCTGCGAGGCCGTCAGCTGCCCGTGCCCGTCCTGCCCCAGTCCGGGCCCGCCTGCGACCATGCATGGTCGAGACGGTCGTACCTGCGCCGCACCATGCGCCACACCACCAGCCGTCGGGAACCCTCGACGAGGCCGGCGCAGGCGACGGCCGTGCCGAACCCGGCCAGGACCGCATGCGTCGCCGCCGTCGCGGTGTCCAGCGGCCGGCCGACTATTCGGCCGTGCAGGTCCGTCCAGACCGTGAAGTGGTCGCCGCGCTGGGGGGAGTTCAGGGCCGCCATGACCGTGTCGCGCTGGGTGGTGCCGTCGGGGGCCTTCCAGTCGGCGATGACACGGGTGTGCGAGTCACGCCCCGAGGACGTCTCGGGATCGGGGTCGAGCGGGGTGCGGTCCGCCTTCTTGACGACGGTCGCCGTCACCGGATGGCGGTCCAGCCGCTGCTCGCGCACGGACTGCTGCAGGGCGTCCTGGGCGAGCCCGCCGATCAGGACACCGACCAGGGGTGCCGCGACGAGGATCAGCAGCAGCGCCCCCAGCGCAAGCCACGCCTCGGCGAGATCCGTCGTACGCCGCAGCGGGTTGTGCCGCCAGCGCCAGAGTCCCCTGATGGCCCGCAACGTCCCGACCCCCTTCCGCGTCCGTGATAACCCCCACCGGAGTCGTTCACGCGCGGTGCCGGCGAAGAGAGAGCGAAGTCACCCCTCGCGCCCGGCCTCTCATGAACTTCTCACACAGGCTCAACGGGCATGCTGGGCGTCGGTGTTCCCGGGGCGAGGGCCTAATCGAGGAGCCTGACCGGATCGCCCACGCGGACCGATCCGGGGGACTCCGGCACGAGATTCTGCCCGAAGACGAGTTTGTCGCCGAATCGGCGGTGGCGGGCGAGGGTGCGCAGTGGTTCCCTGCCGCGCTCGGCGGTGCTCTGGTCGGTGGTGGTCACGACGCAGCGCCCGCACATCTTCGCGACCCGGAAGGTGACCTCGCCGATGGCGATCCGGGACCAGTCGTCCTCGGCCCAGGGGGCGGTGCCCTCGACCACGACGTTCGGCCGGAAGCGGTTCATGGGCAGCGGGCCCTCGCCGGGCCGGTCGCCCCGCGCGATGAGCGCGTTGAGGGCGTCGAGCGAGCCGAGCGTGGTGAGCAGCAGGGGATAGCCGTCGGCGAAGCTGACCGTCTCGCCGGGCCGGGCGAACTCCGGGTCGATGGGCCTGCGGACGGCGGGGTCGTCGAGGTGTACGAGACGCACGCCGATGCCGAGGTAATCGCTGAACCAGGCGTGCGCCGAGGCGTCGGCGGCGACACCCTCCACCTTGTCGTTCCAGATCTCCACCGTCGTCGTGCCGGTCGGCTCGGGCACGTGGACGGCGAGCGGCTCACGGCCGGGCGCGGACAGCAGAATACCGCCGTCGGGCCCTTGCTCGACGGCGGACAACGCCATACGCGGCTGTGGACGTTGGGTGACGACCTTGTCGTTCCTGTCGATCAGCACCCAGCGCCGGTCACCCGCCAGACCCCACGGCTCCACGACGGCCTCGCGCAGGGCATGACCCCCGGCCGCCTTCAGCGGATAGACGTGGATCGAGTGCAGCACCGGCTTCGACATGAGGTCATCGTGCCAGCGGACACGGACGACCTCGGCCGATTTTCCTCAGTAACCGCGGTACTGCTGGTTGTTGTAGGGCTCCTGGTACGGGGCCGGGGCGGGACGCGGGGCGGCGGGGCGCGGGGCGGCGGGGCGCATCGCCTCGTAGCCCGTACCGCCCGCCATCGGACGCTGCGGCTGGGGGGCCTGCTGGCCCGGGTAGCCGCGCGGTGCACCGGCCTGCTGAGGGATGTAAGGCGCGGCCTGTTGCAGCGGCGAGGGCTGTTGGGCCTGCGGGTAGGCGTACGAAGGAGCCTGCTGGGAGGGTCCGGCAGGCAGTGCGGGCAGTGCTGACGGCAGCGCGGGCAGGTGACTGCCCGTGTCATAGGCCGCAGGGACCCGGATCGGGGCGATCTGCGGGGTTCCCCGCTCGGCCACGAGGGAGTCGTAGATCGGAGTGTCCGGGAAGGAGGCGGAGTAGTAACCGCCGCCATAGGTGGAGCGGGGGGAGGTCATGGCACATAAGTTAAGCCCACGATGTGCTGGTTGGGGAGACCGATAAGAGGGTTGTTTTCCGTGTCGGCAGTGGCGCGGGATCGTCAATGCGAGCGAACTTGGCGAAAAGGGGCGGCGGCCGATACTCAGTTCATGTAAAAGCCGAGTTCCGGGCGGGTTACTCGTGGGTCGGTCGTTGATCTCCGGCACCGGGTGATGGGCGTTCGCCGCTCGGGGGATTAGGTTGGCGCAGAACGGCTGAACGAACCGAATGAACTGAACGTGACGAGGCGCGGTCGTGCGCGGAGACACCCGATGGGGGCGGACATGTCAATGCCTAAGGGATCGAACGTTCCGGTGCCGACGACCGGACTGCGAGTCGAGCTGGGATGGCAGGCGGGCCCGGGCGTGCCCGACGCCGACGCCTCGGCCCTGCTGCTGGCTTCGGGGAAGGTCCGCTCCGACGGGGACTTCGTCTTCTACAACCAGCCGGCCCACTCCTCCGGCGCGGTGCGCCACGAGGGCAAGCGGAAGGTAGACGGCCAGTTCAACGACACGCTATTCGTCGACCTCGCGCGCGTGGAGCCCGGGATCGAGAAAGTGGTGCTCGCCGCGTCCTCGGACGGCGGCACGTTCGGGCAGGTGCCCGGGCTCTACATCCGGGTCCTCGACGCACAGCAGGGCACGGAGGTCGCGCGCTTCGACAGCGAGGGTGCGAGTGTCGAGACGGCCTTCGTGCTCGGGGAGTTCTACCGCCGCCAGGGCGCCTGGAAGTTCCGTGCAGTGGGACAGGGCTACAGCAGCGGTCTCGCAGGACTGGCCACCGACTTCGGGATCTCGGTGGACGAACCGCAGCAGGCGGCTCCGGCCCCCGTGGCACCGCCGCCCGCCCCCGTGGCCCCACCGGTCACCGTCCGGCCGGTCACGGCTGCGCCGGTG
>NZ_JAPWHT010000176.1:0-19662 GCF_027270795.1 Streptomyces sp. ActVer | reverse complement strand
CGAGTCCGCCACCCGGGACAGACACGCGGCCGCGGGTACCGCCTCGGCGATCCGGCCGTGCGAGGCGGTGGCGAGGGCGAGGGCCACCGGGACGGTCTCGGCGGCGGCGATGCCGTAGCTGTAGACGTGGTCGACGATCTGGTGCTCCAGCAGGGGTACGAGGCTGAAGGCGCTGTCGGCCTCGTGGGCGAGCCCCAGCGCGTGGCGGGCGTTGCGGCCGATCTCCGTCGACTCCGGGAGTTCGGCGAGCGCGGCTGCCACGCAGGTGTCGGCGTCCTCGCCGGCCAGGGCGAGGGCGAGCGCCGCCGCCATCGCACGGGCGCCGTGCACGCCGTCGCCGTCCTGGGTGTAGCGGGCGTCGAACTCGGCGAGTTCCGCGGCGAGTTGGGGGTCCCCGGCGTGGGCCACGGCCAGCACGCAGGCCCGTACGCAGGCCGCGTCGTCGAAGTAGTGGGGGTTGTCGTGGCCGGTGGCGGGCGGGCGCAGGCCGGTGGCGAGGTTGCCGAGACCTGCCCGTACGGAGATGCGGGCACGCAGGGGGAGTACGGCCGACTCGACCTCGGGGGCGCGGTCGGCCGCCGCGGCGACTTCGCTGGCGACTGCGTTCCAGGACAGGTCGATGGACGCGCGCATGCGGCGTTCTCGGCTCAGGTCGCCGAGTGCGCCGGGGTCGGTGGCGCGCAGGACCGCCTCCGCGGCGAATGCCGCCCATTCGGCGTCGTCCGAGGGGCCGAGGCGTAGGGGTTCCGGGGGTTGGTTGAGGGCGATGGGGACGGGGAGGGTGGTTGTCGCGTTCTGTTCGGCGAAGGTGTCCAGTTCGCGGGTGAGGCGTCTGGTCCATTCGGGCATGCGGGCGGCTCTGTGTCTGGCGGCGGGCCAGCCTGCGGCGTCGCCCGCCGCCAGGCCGAGGAGGAGGCCTTCGATTCGCCGTGGGGCGTCGGTCCGGATTGCGATGTGCGGGTCCGTTGTGGCTTGTCGCGCAGTTCCCCGCGCCCCTGAAGGGGCTGGGGTCCGGAGTGTGATGTGCGGGTCCGTGGGGGCTGGGCGCGCAGTTCCTCGCGCCCCTGGCGAAGGCGCCCCTGAGGGGGCGCCCTCGTTCGGGTCGTTCAGCAGTTCGGGTTTCACTGGGGTACCTCGTCCTCGTCCGGGGTCAGGAGGTCCGCCACGTCGAGGATGTGGTGGCCCTGCATGGATGGGAGGCAGCTGCCTTTTGCCGGGCCGATCGCTGCTGCCCAGGTCGGGGGGATCGACGAGGCGCCCTTCGTCGCGCCGGCCAGGGCGCCCGCCACCGCTGCCGTGGTGTCGGCGTCGCGGCCCATGTTCACGGCGGTGAGGACCGCTTCCGTGAAGTCGCCGTCGGCGGCCGCGTACGCGCCGAAGGCCAGGGCGACGGCCTCGGGGGCGAGGTCGGTCCAGGGGTAGCCGCCGATGACGACCGCGGAGCGGACGGCGCGTTCGCCTCGGTGGGCGCAGGCGACGGCGCGGCGCAGGGAACGGGCCGTCCAGGAGTCGTCGGGGATCACCGCCAGCGCCGAGGCGACCACCACCATCGTCGGGGCGCCCGCCATCGCCGCCGCGACACCCGCCGCGACCGCCTGGCCGCCGTAGATGCCCTCGCCGTCGTGGCTCACCGAACCGTCGATCGCCACCAGGCGGGCGGCCTCCGCGGGGCGGCCCGCCGCGAAGACGCCGAAGGGGGCCGCGCGCATGGCGAGGCCGTCGCTCCAGGCGTGCCGGTGCTGGGCGGAGATCGGAGCGGCCAGGCCCCTCCGCAGGTTCTCCAGCGTGCCCCGCTCGCTGAAGCCCGCGCCCCGGAAGGGGCCCTCGTCCAGGTCGGCGATCCACTGGTGCCAGGCCGCCTCCACATGCCGGGGCGTGAGCGCCGAACCGTGCCGGGCCAGGAGCAGCCCCGAGAAGATCGCGTACTCCGTGTCGTCCGTGCCGGCCGGAGTCTCGGTCACGTACCCGGTGATGCGGCCCCAGCGTGCGCGGATCTCGGACGGCTTCATGTTCTCGGCGGGCGCCCCCAGCGCGTCACCGACGGCGAGTCCCAGCAGCGCGCCGCGCGCCCGATCGCGGAGACCGGCGGCGTCCCCGGGGGCCGGGACCGAGGGAACGCAGGCAATCGAAGCCATGACGGTGCCTCTCCATCGCGGGGTCCCGGAAGGTCTGAGGGACCCTTTGCGGATCTGTCCCCACCAAGTGGTTCGGCGGAGCCTCGCACGCCTCAGCGTCACCCGGTCGACATTTGTGCGCAGGTCTCTACGGATGAGCGAAGGGCGGCGAAAGCCCAGGTAAGTACGGCCTTCCTTGCTGGCGGGAGCGAAATTTCGGGCGTAGCTTGTGTGTTGTCCAAGAGTAGAAACAGTCCAGTGAAGAGTTTTGGGGGACCCCTGGCATGGCCATCATCGAGACCGAGGCGACGCTGCACGAGGCGCACCGCGACAACCACACGCACCGGGACGTCAGCGGCGGCTGGCTGCGCCCCGCCGTCTTCGGTGCGATGGACGGTCTGGTCTCCAACCTGGCGTTGATGACGGGTGTGGCGGGCGGCGCGGTGTCCCATCGGACGATCGTCATCACCGGGCTCGCGGGGCTGGCCGCCGGTGCCTTCTCCATGGCGGCCGGCGAGTACACCTCCGTCGCCTCGCAGCGCGAGCTCGTCGAGGCCGAACTCGACGTCGAGCGGCGGGAGTTGAGGAAGCACCCGAAGGACGAGGAACGTGAGCTCGCCGAGCTGTACCAGGCGCGGGGCGTCGAGCCCGATCTCGCCCGTGAGGTCGCCAGGCAGCTGTCGAAGGATCCCGAGCAGGCCCTGGAGATACATGCCAGGGAGGAGCTCGGCATCGATCCCGGCGACCTGCCCTCGCCGACCGTCGCCGCCGTGTCGAGCTTCGGCTCGTTCGCCCTGGGCGCCCTGCTCCCCGTACTTCCTTACCTGCTGGGCGCGACCGCTCTGTGGCCCGCTCTGCTGCTCGCGTTCCTCGGGCTCTTCGCGTGCGGTGCGATCGTGGCCAGGGTGACCGCGAAGTCCTGGTGGTACAGCGGACTGCGGCAGCTCGCGCTGGGCGGTGCCGCGGCCGGTGTGACGTACGCCCTGGGCAGCCTGTTCGGTACGGCCGTAGGATGACCCGCGCGCCGTTGAGTCGAGCAGCTATGCAAGGGACTGCATAAGTAGCCGTTACTCGGCGGTTTCGAATCCTTAACCACTGGGCATGAGCCGTAAGCGCTGCGGGCAATGACGCCTGCACAGCAATTGAAGCGCTGGGCGACGTTGCCTGCCGCGATCGGGCCGACGGTCATTGATCTGTCCGAAAAGGTCCCCTTGTTCAGCCGCCACGAGCGGCCTCCGCCGCGACCCGCGGCGTCCGCATGCTGGAACGCCGTATCCGGTTCCCGAGAACGGCTCCATCATGTAACCTGCACGAAATTTTGCACCTTTCGCAGAGGGCCAACGTCGTCCCTCGGCACTTGCTCCCCCAGAGCCTCAAGAGCCTGGGAGGGGCCCCCAGCCACGACGACGACGGGAGAGCCGATGCGTACGCCGCGCCAGCCGTCCCAGCACTCCGCGAATGGCCAGAACTGGTCCTTCATGGATGCTCGCCCTGCCGCGCAGGGGATGTACGACCCGCGCAACGAGCACGACGCCTGTGGCGTCGGCTTTGTGGCCACCCTCACCGGTGAGGCGAGCCACGCGCTGGTCGAGCAGGCGCTGACCGTGCTCCGCAATCTGGAGCACCGCGGCGCGACCGGCTCGGAGCCCGACTCCGGCGACGGGGCCGGGATCCTCTCCCAGGTGCCCGACACCTTCTTCCGCGAGGTGGCCGAATTCGAGCTGCCCGAGGCGGGCTCGTACGCGGTCGGTATCGCCTTCCTTCCGGAGGACACCGCCGCCGAAGCCGTCTCACGGATTGAGACAATCGCCGCCGACGAGGGCCTGACGGTCCTCGGCTGGCGCGACGTCCCGACCGCCCCCGAACTCCTCGGCGCCACCGCCCGCTCGACGATGCCCCTCTTCCGTCAGCTCTTCGTGACTGGGGGCACCTCCCGGACGGAGTCTGGGGGAGGATCCAGCCAGGGCATCGACCTCGACCGCAGGGCGTTCGTGCTGCGCAAGCGCGCCGAGCGCGAGGCCGACGTGTACTTCCCGTCGCTCTCCGCCCGGACCATCGTCTACAAGGGCATGCTGACCACCGGCCAGCTTGAGCCCTTCTTCCCGGACCTGTCCGACCGCCGCTTCGCCTCCGCGATCGCGCTCGTGCACTCCCGGTTCTCCACGAACACCTTCCCGAGCTGGCCGCTCGCCCACCCGTACCGCTTCGTCGCGCACAACGGCGAGATCAACACGGTCAAGGGCAACCGCAACTGGATGGTGGCCCGCGAGTCCCAGCTCGTCTCCGACCTGTTCGGCGACAAGGGCCTCGACCGCGTCTTCCCGATCTGCACGCCCGACGCCTCCGACTCCGCGTCCTTCGACGAGGTGCTCGAACTCCTGCACCTGGGCGGCCGCTCGCTCCCGCACTCCGTGCTGATGATGATCCCGGAGGCGTGGGAGAACCACGACTCCATGGACCCGGCCCGCCGCGCCTTCTACCAGTTCCACTCCACGATGATGGAGCCCTGGGACGGCCCGGCCTGTGTCACCTTCACCGACGGCAAGCAGGTCGGCGCCGTACTGGACCGCAACGGTCTGCGCCCCGGCCGCTACTGGGTCACCGACGACGGCCTCGTCGTCCTCGGCTCCGAGGTCGGCGTCCTCGACATCGATCCCGCGAAGGTCGTCCGCAAGGGCCGCCTGCAGCCCGGCCGCATGTTCCTCGTCGACACCGTCGAGCACCGCATCATCGAGGACGACGAGATCAAGGCCGGCCTCGCCGCCGAGAACCCGTACGCGGAGTGGCTGGAGGCCGGCGAGATCGAGCTGGAGGACCTCCCGGAGCGTGAGCACATCGTGCACACGCACGCCTCCGTCACCCGTCGCCAGCAGACCTTCGGCTACACCGAGGAAGAGCTGCGCGTCATCCTCGCGCCGATGGCCAAGTCGGGCGGCGAACCCCTCGGCTCCATGGGCACGGACTCGCCGATCGCGGCCCTGTCCGAGCGCCCCCGCCTGCTCTTCGACTACTTCACCCAACTGTTCGCGCAGGTCACCAACCCGCCGCTGGACGCCATCCGCGAGGAGCTCGTCACCTCGCTGCGCTCCTCCCTCGGCCCCGCGGGCAACCTCCTGGAACCGACCGCCGCGTCCTGTCGCAGCGTCACCCTGCCCTTCCCGGTGATCGACAACGACGAGCTGGCCAAGCTCATCCACATCAACGCCGACGGCGACATGCCGGGCATGAAGGCCGCGACGCTGTCCGGCCTCTACCGGGTCTCCGGCGGCGGCGACTCGCTCGCCGCGCGCATCGAGGAGATCTGCACCGAGGCCGACGCGGCCATAGAGAACGGCGCCCGGCTGATCGTCCTCTCGGACCGTCACTCCGACGCCGAGCACGCGCCGATCCCCTCGCTGCTGCTCACCGCGGCCGTCCACCACCACCTCATCCGCACCAAGCAGCGCACCCAGGTGGGCCTGCTGGTCGAGGCCGGCGACGTCCGCGAGGTCCACCACGTGGCCCTCCTCATCGGCTTCGGCGCCGCGGCCGTCAACCCGTACCTCGCGATGGAGTCCGTCGAGGACCTCGTCCGGGCGGGAACGTTCCTCCCCGGCATGGAGTCCGAGCAGGCCATCCGCAACCTGATCTACGCGCTGGGCAAGGGCGTCCTCAAGGTCATGTCCAAGATGGGCATCTCGACCGTCGCCTCCTACCGCGGCGCCCAGGTCTTCGAGGCCGTCGGTCTCGACACGGCCTTCGTCCAGAAGTACTTCATCGGTACGGCCACCAAGATCGGCGGCGTCGGCATCGACGTCATCGCCAAGGAGGTCGCCGCCCGCCACGCGAAGGCGTACCCGGCCAGCGGCATCGCGCCCGCGCACCGCGCCCTCGACATAGGCGGCGAGTACCAGTGGCGCCGCGAGGGCGAGCCGCACCTGTTCGACCCGGAGACGGTCTTCCGCCTCCAGCACTCCACGCGCACCCGCCGCTACGACATCTTCAAGAAGTACACGGACCGCGTGAACGAGCAGTCCGAGCGCCTGATGACGCTCCGCGGCCTGTTCGGCTTCAAGTCCGGCCGCGAGCCGATCTCCATCGACGAGGTCGAGCCGGCCAGCGAGATCGTCAAGCGCTTCTCCACCGGCGCCATGTCCTACGGCTCCATCTCGAAGGAAGCCCACGAGACGCTCGCCATCGCCATGAACCAGCTGGGCGGCAAGTCCAACACCGGTGAGGGCGGCGAGGACGCGGACCGTCTGTACGACCCGGCGCGCCGCTCGTCCATCAAGCAGGTCGCCTCCGGCCGCTTCGGTGTGACCTCCGAGTACCTGGTCAACGCGGACGACATCCAGATCAAGATGGCCCAGGGCGCCAAGCCCGGCGAGGGCGGCCAGCTGCCCGGCCACAAGGTCTACCCGTGGGTCGCCAAGACCCGGCACTCCACCCCGGGTGTCGGTCTGATCTCCCCGCCGCCGCACCACGACATCTACTCCATCGAAGACCTCGCCCAGCTGATCCACGACCTGAAGAACGCGAACCCGCAGGCGCGGATCCACGTGAAGCTGGTCTCCGAGGTCGGCGTCGGCACGGTCGCCGCGGGTGTCTCCAAGGCGCACGCGGACGTCGTCCTCATCTCCGGCCACGACGGCGGTACGGGTGCTTCGCCCCTGACCTCCCTCAAGCACGCCGGTGGACCCTGGGAGCTGGGCCTCGCCGAGACCCAGCAGACCCTGCTGCTCAACGGCCTGCGCGACCGCATCGTCGTACAGACCGACGGCCAGCTGAAGACCGGCCGTGACGTCGTCATCGCCGCAATGCTCGGCGCCGAGGAGTTCGGTTTCGCGACCGCGCCGCTCGTCGTCTCCGGCTGCGTCATGATGCGCGTCTGCCACCTGGACACCTGCCCGGTCGGCATCGCCACGCAGAACCCGGTGCTGCGCGACCGGTACGCCGGCAAGGCCGAGTACGTCGTGAACTTCTTCGAGTTCATCGCCGAGGAGGTCCGCGAGATCCTCGCCGAGCTGGGCTTCCGCACGATCGAGGAGGCCGTCGGCCACGCCGAGCACCTCGACGTGGAGCGGGCGGTCACCCACTGGAAGGCGCAGGGCCTGGACCTGTCCCCCCTCTTCTACGTGCCGGAGCTGCCCGAGGGCACCCCGCTCCACCAGGTCATCGAGCAGGACCACGGCCTGGAGAAGGCGCTCGACAACGAGCTGATCAAGCTCGCCGCCGACGCGCTGGCCGCGGACTCCGCGACCGGTGCCCAGCCGGTGCGCGCCCAGGTCGCGATCCGCAACATCAACCGTACGGTCGGCACCATGCTCGGCCACGAGGTGACGAAGAAGTTCGGTGGCGCGGGCCTGCCCGACGACACCATCGACATCACCTTCACCGGGTCGGCCGGCCAGTCCTTCGGCGCCTTCCTGCCGCGCGGTGTGACGCTGCGCCTGGAGGGCGACGCCAACGACTACGTCGGCAAGGGCCTCTCCGGCGGCCGGGTGATCGTCCGTCCCGACCGGGGCGCCGACCACCTCGCCGAGTTCTCGACGATCGCGGGCAACACCATCGCGTACGGCGCGACCGGCGGCGAGCTGTTCCTCCGGGGCCGTACCGGCGAGCGCTTCTGCGTCCGCAACTCCGGCGCGACGGTGGTCTCCGAGGGCGTGGGCGACCACGGCTGCGAGTACATGACCGGCGGTCACGCGGTCGTGCTCGGCGAGACGGGCCGCAACTTCGCGGCCGGTATGTCGGGCGGCATCGCGTACGTCATCGACCTGAACCGCGACAACGTCAATGTCGGCAACCTCGGCGCGGTCGAGGAGCTCGACGACACCGACAAGCAGTGGCTGCACGACGTCGTGCGCCGCCACGCGGAGGAGACCGGCTCCACGGTCGCCGAGAAGCTCCTCGCCGAGTGGGCCGTGTCGGTGGACCGCTTCAGCAAGGTCATCCCCAGCACGTACAAGGCAGTGCTCGCCGCCAAGGACGCCGCCGAGCGAGCCGGTCTCACCGAGACCGAGATCACCGAGAAGATGATGGAGGCGGCGACCAATGGCTGATCCCAAGGGCTTTCTCAACCACGGCCGCGAGGTCGCCAGGACTCGTCCGGTGGACGTGCGTCTCAAGGACTGGAACGAGGTCTACGTTCCGGGCTCGCTGCTCCCCATCATCCCCACGCAGGCCTCGCGCTGCATGGACTGCGGAATCCCGTTCTGCCACAACGGCTGTCCGCTCGGGAACCTCATCCCCGAGTGGAACGACTACGCGTACCGCGAGGACTGGTCCGCCGCCTCCGAGCGCCTGCACGCCACGAACAACTTCCCGGAGTTCACGGGCCGGCTGTGCCCCGCCCCGTGCGAGTCGGCGTGCGTCCTCGGCATCAACCAGCCCGCCGTGACCATCAAGAACGTCGAGGTCTCGATCATCGACAAGGCGTGGGACAGCGGCGACGTCGAGCCCCAGGCCCCCGAGCGGCTCTCCGGCAAGACGGTCGCGGTCATCGGCTCCGGCCCGGCCGGCCTGGCCGCCGCGCAGCAGCTCACCCGGGCCGGCCACACCGTGGCGGTCTACGAGCGCGCCGACCGCGTCGGCGGCCTCCTGCGCTACGGCATCCCCGAGTTCAAGATGGAGAAGCGGCACATCAACCGCCGCATCGAGCAGATGCGCGCGGAGGGCACCCGCTTCCGTACGGGCATCGAGATCGGCCGCGACCTCAAGGCGACGGACCTGCGCAAGCGGTACGACGCCGTGGTCATCGCGGCCGGCGCGACCGTCTCCCGCGACCTGCCCGCCCCCGGGCGCGAGCTGAACGGCATCCACTTCGCGATGGAGTACCTGCCGCTCGCCAACAAGGTGCAGGAGGGCGACTACGTGGCGCCCCCGATCACCGCCGAGGGCAAGCACGTCGTCGTCATCGGCGGCGGCGACACGGGCGCGGACTGCGTGGGCACCGCCCACCGTCAGGGCGCGGCCTCCGTCACGCAGCTGGAGATCATGCCCCAGCCGGGCGAGGACCGTGCTCCGCACCAGCCCTGGCCGACGTTCCCCATGCTCTACAAGGTCACCTCCGCGCACGAGGAGGGCGGCGAGCGGGTCTACTCCGTCTCCACCACCCACTTCGAGGGCGACGAGGACGGCAACGTGCAGTGGCTGCACCTCGTCGAGGTCGAGTTCATCGACGGCAAGCTGACGCAGAAGGCGGGCACGGAGCGCAAGATCCCCGCCCAGCTCGTCACCCTCGCCATGGGCTTCACGGGCACCGACCAGGAGAACGGCCTCGTCTCCCAGTTCGGCCTCGACCTGGACGAGCGCGGCAACATCGCCCGCGACGCCGACTTCGCGACCAACGTCCCCGGCGTGTACGTCGCCGGTGACGCCGGCCGCGGTCAGTCCCTCATCGTCTGGGCCATTGCGGAGGGCCGCTCGGCCGCCCGCGGGGTCGACCGCTTCCTGACCGGGGAGAGCGACCTGCCGGCCCCGATCCGCCCCACGGACCGCTCCCTCATGGTCTGACGCTCCACCCCAAAGACGTCCCGTACAAAGGCGTACGGAACTGAACGCGGCGCCTGCTCTTTGTCCCCGACCGGACGATGGTGGGCGCCGTGGTGCGTCCGGGGTCCTTTTCGGGTGCGGGTCGGCTGTGGCTGGTCGCGCAGTTCCCCGCGCCCCTTAAGGGGCGCGGAGCCCCTGAGCAGGTGACGGGCGTCAGTCGACCTTGTACGTCACGCCGTACACCTTCCACTCCAGCGGGGTGCGGAGGTCCAGGTTCCCGTCGTACAGGAACCTTCGCTGGGCCGTGTCCACGCGGGTCGTGTCGCGTTTCTCGGACTTCATGGTCTCGCGGCGGGTGTCCAGGAAGATGTCGAGGTAGCTCTGCTCGTCGCCGCCCTACGCCGGGGTGTCGGCCTCGGCCATGGCGCGCTCACGGATGCCGTGGAAGCCGGGGTCGCCGGGGCCGTGCATGACCATGGCGTCGTAGTAGATGAACTGGCCGAGGGCGCCCAGGCCGTCACTCTTGGCGAGGCGGACCGCCGGGCCGAAGTAGACGCGGTCGCGCTGGGAGTCCTGGACGCGCTTGAAGGCGTCCTTCTGCGCCTCCTCCTTCCAGGCCTCGGTGAAGCCCGGGTCCAGTCCCTCGTGGGAGTCGGAGCCGTCCACCGCGCGCAGCGCGGGCAGGTAGCGGGCCAGGGCGTTGTCCGGATGGGACTCGGTGTAGAGCTCGACCAGCGTGAGCAGGTCGTGCGTGCCGGTGGTGAAGCCGATGATCCCGGCGGTGTAGCCACGGCCGTCGCCAATGTCCTCGACGTAGTCGTACTGGGCGCGCCAGTCGAGGCTGGAGTTCTCGGCGCTCGACACGATCCGCTGGGCCAGCTCCTTCATCTTCGGGGAGTCCAGGTCGGCGGCGGATCCGGAAGAGGCCGAGGGTGACGAGTTCGACGGGGAGGAGTTCCGGGCGTCCGAGGGCCCGTCGTCGCCCTTCTGATCGGGCACGGCGACGTACACCGTCACCGCGACGAGAGGGACGGCGACGAACATCAGACGGCCAGCGCGTTTCATGGGCAAAGAGTACGATCGGCCCGGAGTGCCGTGCCGCATCGGGTGGAGAAGCCAGTGAGCATCGGGGGAGGACCTGTGAGCGCGGAAGAACTGGCGCTGCTGCGGGCGGAGTTGGGTGCCCCACCGCCCGAGAGCTTCGGATCACTGGACGACGCACAGGCCCGGACACTCACGCTGGCACTGCGCCGGGCACGGGAGCGCCGGGCGTCCGGGCTGAACGAGGCCGTCGAGGACGCCCTGACCCTCGTACCCGCCCTGACCAGGGAACCCCTCCGCCGGATGCTCTTCCGTTAGCCAGGAGACCCCTCCCGCATGGACACACTGCGCAGCAGGGCCGAGATCCTCAAGCTCGCCCGCCTGCTGGATGTCGAACCACGGCAGCTGGCGTTCCTCGAAGAGCTGCCCGTTGAGGACGTGCGCGCCTTCCGTGAGAGATCCGTCGCCGCGCTCTTCGGCGACGCCCCCGGGATCCTCGACCGCATCGCCGCGAAGACCAGGCTGCTGCCCGCGGGGATCGCCGCCGGCATCTCGCAGAAGGCACTCGGGCCACAGCTCGCCGCCGCCCTCGCCGGACGCCTGGAACCCGGCCGCGCCGCCGACATCATCGAGCGGCTCCCGCCCGAGTTCACGGCCCGCTGCTGCCACCACGTCGACCCGCGCCGGATCGCCGGGATCATGGGCAGACTGGACGACGACATCGTCGTACGGATCGCCCTCGTCCTCGCCGACCGCCGCGACCACCTCACGATGGGCCGGTTCGTCGGACATCTGCGGGACTCCGCGCTGCTGCGCATCCTGCCGCGGCTCGACGACGCGACCCTGCTGCTCACCGGCTTCGTCATCGACCATCCCGAACGGCTCGGCCGCATCGTCGAGCTGCTGGGCGAGGAGCGGGTGTCGTCGGTCATCGCGTCAGCCGCCGACCGGGGGCTGTGGCCGGAGGCCATGGCCGTCGCGAGCATGGCCTCCGGCGAACAGCGGGCCCGCATCGCCTCCCTCACCGCCGCCCAGCCCGAGGCGCGGCTCGACTCCCTCGTCCGCACCACCGCCGAGCAGAACCTCTGGGAGTCGCTCCTGCCGATCGTGGCCGCGCTCGACGAGGACGAGCTGCGGGCCGTCGCCGCGCTGCCCGCGCTGCGGGACCGCGCGGTGCTCGACGGGCTCGTCCGCGGAGTCGTGGCGACCGGGCTGTGGGCGGAGTTCCTCCCGATGGTGGCGGCACTGCCGCCGACCGCCCGGCGGATCGTGGCCAAGGCCGCGGGGGCGCTCTCCGATCCCGACCTCGACGCGCTGGCCGTCGGCGTCGAGAAGGAGGATCTGTGGGAACTAATGTTTCCGCTGGTCGAGTTGATGGGTGACGGGGCCCGGCGGCGGCTCTTCGAACTGCCGGCGTTCCGGGAGCGGGCGGCCGGTTAGGCTCACCCGGTCGGATCATGGCCGGAAGGAGCCCGCATGGCCGGGATCAGCCTCACCAAGGTGGAGGAGACCGCGCCCGCGCTGGTCAGCCTCTACAAAAGCGCGGGGGTCTCCCTCACCAAGCACGGACTGAGCGGGCAGCGGGCCGCCGTCTATCTCGTCGTCGACTACTCGGGATCGATGAAGCCGTACTACGCCGACGGCAGCGTGCAGGCGCTCGCCGACCGTGTGCTCGGTCTGAGCGCGCACTTCGACGACGACGGGACCGTGCCGGTCGTCTTCTTCTCCACGGACGTCGACGCCGTGACCGACATCGCGCTCGACAGCCACGCGGGGCGTGTTGAGCGGATCGTGGCCGGGCTCGGACACATGGGCAAGACCAGCTACCACTTGGCGATGGACGCCGTCATCGACCACTACCTCGACAGCGGCTCCAAGGCCCCCGCCCTTGTCGTCTTCCAGACCGACGGCGGCCCGATCAACAAGCTCGCCGCCGAGCGGTACCTGTGCAAGGCCGCGAAGCTGCCGTTGTTCTGGCAGTTCATCGGCTTCGGGGACCCGTCCAGCAAGCAGTTCGACTTCCTGCGCCGGCTTGACGACCTGGCCGTGCCGGGGAAGCGGGTCGTGGACAACGCCGGGTTCTTCCATGCCGGTTCGGATCCCCGCCGGGGTGTCTCCGACGGTGAGCTGTACGACCGGTTGCTGGGCGAGTTCCCGCGGTGGCTGTCGGCGGCGCGGGCCGCGGGGATTGTCGAGTGACACGGGGTGTCTGAGCCGGTGGGTTCGCTGCGGGCCGGTGGGGGTTGCTCGCGCAGTTCCCCGCGCCCCCAGGAAGGACGTGGCCGAGGCCGTGTGTCAACCGCGCCCCGTCAGGGGCGCGCGGAACTGCGCGACAAGCCGCGACGTACCCGCACCCTCCCACCGGCCTGAGCCACGCTCCTAAGGGGCGCGGGGAACTGCGCGGCCGGACCCCACCGGGCCGCAGCCGAATCGTGGACCCGCACAACCCCTTTGGCTTCGCAGAACCCCGTGACACTCTGAACTGAGCCTATGGGGAGGGCCACGAATGGACGCGCGGAGCAACGGGCGAGCGGCACAGGCGGGCAAGGGCGAGAAGGTGGCGGACTGGGCCGACGGACGGCTCGGGATCTACTCGCTGGCCAAGACCCAGATGCGCAAGGTGTTCCCGGACCACTGGTCCTTCATGCTGGGCGAGGTCTGCCTCTACAGCTTCCTCATCCTCATCCTCACCGGCGTCTACCTCACCCTCTTCTTCGAGCCCAGCGCCGCAGAGGTCGTCTACAACGGCTCGTACGAGCCCCTCAACGGCATCATCATGACCAGGGCGTACGAATCCACCGTCGACATCAGCTTCGACGTGCGCGGCGGGCTGCTGATCCGGCAGATCCACCACTGGGCGGCGATCGTCTTCGTCGCCGGAATGCTCGTGCACATGATGCGCGTGTTCTTCACGGGCGCCTTCCGCAAGCCGCGCGAGCTGAACTGGCTGTTCGGCTGGACCTTGCTGTTCCTCGGCATCATCACCGGCCTGACCGGCTACTCGCTCCCCGACGACCTGCTCTCCGGCACCGGCCTCCGCTTCGCACAGGGCGCGATCCTGTCCGTGCCGATCGTGGGCACGTATCTCGCGTTCTTCCTCTTCGGAGGGGAGTTCCCGGGACACGACATCATCTCCAGGCTGTACCCGATCCATGTCCTCCTGCTGCCCGGGATCATGCTCGGCCTGGTCGTCGCCCACCTGATCCTGGTCTTCTACCACAAGCACACCCAGTACCCAGGGCCCGGCCACCAGCAGAAGTCCGTCGTGGGCATGCCGTTCATGCCGGTCTACATGGCCAAGGCCGGCGGCTTCTTCTTCCTGGTCTTCGGCGTGCTGTCGATGATGGGCGCGATCGCGACGATCAACCCCGTGTGGGCCTTCGGGCCCTATCGTGCCGATCTGGTCACCACCGGCGCCCAGCCCGACTGGTATCTCGGTTTCTCCGAAGGGCTGATCCGGGTGATGCCGGGATGGGAGATCAACGCCTGGGGCCACACCCTGCAACTGGGCGTCTTCATCCCCTTCTCCCTCTTCCCTCTGATCATGGTGGCGATCGGCGTCTACCCGTTCATCGAGGCGTGGATCACCGGGGACAAACGCGAGCACCACATCCTGGACCGGCCCCGCAACGTCCCCACGCGCACCGGGCTCGGCGTCGCCTGGCTGAGTCTGTACGGCGTACTGCTGATCGGCGGCGGCAACGACATCGTGGCCATGAAACTGCATCTGTCGATCAACTCGATCACCTGGTTCGTACGGATCGCCTTCTTCGTGGTCCCGGTGATCGCTTTCATCATCACCAGACGCGTCTGCATGGGGCTCCAGCGCAGCGACCGCGACAAGGTGTTGCACGGCAGGGAGTCCGGTGTCATCAGGAGGCTGCCGCACGGCGAGTTCGTCGAGGTGCACGAACCCCTCACCCCGGCCCAGCGGTTCACCCTCACCCAGCACGAGCAGGACGTGCCCTACGACGTGGGCCCGCTCGTCGACGCGAACGGCGTCGAGCGGAAGGTCAAGCCGTCCCAGCGGCTGCGGGCGCGGCTCGCCCGGGCCATGTACGGGCAGAACGCGCAGATCCCCAAGCCGACCGTCGAGGAGTACCGCGAACTCACGAGCAGCGAGGACCACCACCACTGACACTCCTGAGCGCACAGCTGCCGAAGGGCTCAGCTACTTGAGGACCATCTCGCGGCATTCACCGGGCGTGCCCCAAGCCGTGCGCAGCGCGCGGGCCTTGGTCAGCCACAGGGACAGGTCGTACTCCGCGGTGTAGCCGATCGCGCCGTGCAGTTGCAGGGCGCTACGGGCGGTCGTGTACGCCGCCTCGCAGGCCGTGACCTTGGCGGCGGCCACGTCGGCCGGGTCCATGGTCAGGGCCGCGCCGAAGAGGAGCGGGCGCGCGAACTCCAACGCGACCTTGGCATCGGCCAGTCGGTGCTTGACCGCCTGGAACGAGCCGATGGGGACACCGAACTGACTGCGCTGCTTGACGTACGCCACGGTCCTGTCGAGCAGGGTCAGTCCCACGCCGAGCGCCTGCGCTGCGGTCGCGAGCCGGGCCCAGGTCAGGGCGTGGGCGGCGGCCGGGGCGACTTGGGGGCCGGTCGCGAGGAGTTCGCCGCCCGGCGCCGGGCGGGTGAGGCGCCGGGCCGGGTCGATGGACGTACGTACCGGGCCGTGCCCGGGGGCCAGTCGGAGTCCGCCGCCGTCGAGAGCGAGCAGGGTCGTCGCCGCGTCCCCGTCCAGCGCATACGAGCTGTCCAGCGCGTACGAGCCGTCCGTGGCGGCCACCGTCGCGATCGTCTCCCCGGACGCCAGCCCCGGCAGGAACCTCTTCGCCAGGCCCGGTTCCGACAGCAGCGCGGCCGCCGCCACCGTCTCCACCAGTGGGCCCGGTACCGCGTGCCGTCCCAACTCCACGAAGGCGACGGCCAGTTCAACGGGGAGCGGTCCGACACCCTCGTACGCCTCGGGGACCGCCAGCGCGAACACTCCCGCGCCGGCGATACGGGACCACAGGGCCCGCCCGGCCGTGTGGTCGCCGGCGCCCCACGACCGTACGGCCGACGGGGTGTCCGCCGCTGACAGCAGGGCGTCCAGCGAGTGGGCGAAGGCGCGTTGTTCGTCGTCCAGGAGGAAACGCATCAGCGGCGTCCCTTCGGCAGGCCCAGGAGGCGTTCGGCGATGATGTCGCGCTGGATCTCGTTCGTGCCCGCGTAGATGGGACCGGCGAGGGAGAAGACGTATCCCTCGGTCCAGCCGTCGCGCTCCTCCTCGCCCGTGTCCGTCAACTCCCCGTTCCCCAACTCTCCGTCCCCGCCCAGGAGATCGAGTGCCGTCTCGTGCAGCGCGATGTCGTACTCGGACCAGAAGACCTTGTTCAGGCTGGACTCCGGGCCGATGGGCTCGCCGTCGAGGAAGCGGGAGGCGCCCGCGTACGTGAAGAGCTGGTAGGCGCGGGCGCCGATCACCGCGTCGGCCACCCGGTCGCGGGTGAACGGGTCCCGGCCGCGCGCCCGCCAGAGCGCGGCCAGACGGTCGGCCGAGGCCAGGAAGCGGCCGGGGGAGCGGAGGGTCAGACCGCGCTCGTTGCCCGCCGTCGACATGGCGACCCGCCAGCCCCGGCCGGGCTCGCCGATCACGTCCTCGTCCGGCACGAACACGTCGTCCAGGAAGAGTTCGGCGAAGGCCGGCTTGCCGTCCAGGCGGCCGATCGGGCGGACGGTCACGCCCGGCGCGTGCAGATCGAACATCAGGTACGTGAGGCCCTGGTGGGGCTTCGGGGCGTCGGGCTCGCTGCGGAACAGGCCGAACGCGCGGTCGGCGAACGCCGCCCGCGACGACCACGTCTTCTGCCCGCTCAAGAGCCAGCCGCTGTCCGTACGCACCGCCCTGGACCTGAGGGAGGCGAGGTCGGACCCGGCCTCCGGCTCGGACCAGGCCTGCGCCCAGACGACCTCGCCGGAGGCCATCGGCGGCAGGATCCGGGCCCGCTGTTCCTCCGTGCCGTGGTCGAAGAGGGTCGGCGCGAGGAGGTTGATGCCGTTCTGGCCGACCCGGCCGGGCGCGCCCGCCGCGTAGTACTCCTCCTCGAAGATCAGCCACCGTACGAGCCCCGCGTCCCGTCCGCCGTACGCGGCCGGCCAGGACACCACCGACCAGCGGTCCGCGGCGAGTTCGGCCTCCCACGCGCGGTGGGCGGCGAAGCCCTCCTCGGTCTCCAGGGAGGGCAGCGGCGGCGAGGGGACGTGCGCGTGCAGCCAGGCGCGCGCCTCGGCGCGGAAGGCGTCCTGGTCGGCCGTGAAGTCGAGGTCCATCAGCGGCGATCCTTCCCTAACAAGTGTTTGGTAGGTTAGCGTGGCGTCATGACAGGCGTCGAGAGTCCGGCATACGTGCCAGGGCACGGGCTGCTGAAGGGACGCACCGCGGTGGTGACCGCCGCCGCGGGCGCGGGCATCGGCGGGGCCACCGCACGCCGCTTCCTGGAGGAGGGCGCGCGCGTGCTGATCAGCGACGCGCACGCACGACGACTCAAGGAGTACGAGGCCGAGCTGGCCGGGGAGTTCGAGGGCGTCTCGGCGCTCGCGTGCGACGTCACCGACGAGGCCCAGGTGCAGGCGCTCTTCGATGCGGCCGTGCGACAGCACGGGCGGCTCGACATCGTCGTCAACAACGCCGGTCTCGGCGGGACCTCGGCCCTCGCCGACATGAGCGACGAGCAGTGGTCGAAGGTGCTCGACGTGACGCTGAACGGCACCTTCCGTTGCACGCGCGCGGCCCTGCGGGCCTTCCGGGAGGGCGGGCACGGCGGGCACGGCGGGCACGGCGGGCACGGTGGGCACGGTGGCGTGATCGTCAACAACGCCTCGGTCGTCGGCTGGCGCGCCCAGGCCGGGCAGGCGCACTACGCGGCGGCGAAGGCCGGGGTCATGGCGCTCACCCGGTGCGCGGCGATCGAGGCGGCGGAGCACGGCGTGCGCGTCAACGCGGTCTCGCCGAGCCTCGCCATGCACCCGCATCTGGCGAAGGTGACGACCCCCGAGCTGCTGGAGGAGCTGACGGCCCGCGAGGCCTTCGGGCGGTACGCCGAGCCGTGGGAGGTGGCCAACGTGATCGTGTTCCTGGCGTCCGGCTACTCCTCGTACATGACCGGCGAGATCGTCTCCGTGAGCAGCCAGCATGCGTAGGCGGTCGGTGGCCGGCGCCCCCGGGGCCAGGAGCAGGACCGGGACCGGGACCACAATGGAGCCGTGCCTACCAAGAAGAAGCCCCAGGTGACCGCCGCGCCCGCCCGCCGTCGCGAACTCCTCGACACCGCCGCCGAGGTCTTCGCCGAGCAGGGCTACAACGCCACCACCGTCCGCAAGATCGCGGACCACGCGGGCATGCTCGCGGGCAGCCTCTACTACCACTTCGACTCCAAGGAATCGATGCTGGAGGAGATCCTGCGGACCTTCATGGACGAGCTGTGGGACGGGTACGACACCGTTCTGGAGGCCGAGCTCGGCCCGCGCGAGACGCTGGAGGCCCTGGTCACCGAGTCCTTCCGGGAGATCGACCGGCACCGTGCGGCCGTCGCGATCTACCAGCGGGAGTCCAAGCACCTCGTCGCGCAGGAGCGGTTCGCGTTCCTCGCCGAGTCGCAGCGCAAGTTCGAGAAGACGTGGCTGGCCACGCTGGAGCGGGGCGTGGCCGGAGAGGTCTTCCGGGACGACCTCGACATCCGGCTCACCTACCGGTTCGTGCGCGACACGGTGTGGGTCGCCGCGTCCTGGTACCGGCCCGGCGGACAGCACAGCCCGGAGGAGATCGCCCGGCAGTACCTGTCGATGGTCCTCGACGGAATCGCCGTACGTACATGACCCACTGGACCTGCTGGATCCATTGGACCCACTGAGGAGTTCGAGGAGTCGCCATGGCCGAGGCCTACATAGTCGAAGCGGTCCGTACGCCCGTGGGGCGCCGGAAGGGTGGCCTCGGCGGGGTCCATCCCGCCGATCTGGGCGCGCATGTGCTGAAGGCCCTGGTCGAGCGGTCCGGTGTCGACCCGGCCGCCGTCGAGGACGTCGTCTTCGGGTGTCTGGACACCGTCGGGCCGCAGGCCGGGGACATCGCGCGGACGGCCTGGCTGGCGGCCGGGCTGCCCGAGGAGGTGCCCGGGGTGACGATCGACCGGCAGTGCGGGTCCTCGCAGCAGGCCGTGCACTTCGCCGCGCAGGGTGTCCTGTCCGGTACCCAGGACCTGGTGGTCGCGGGCGGCGTGCAGAACATGACGCAGATCCCCATCGCCTTCGCGTCCCGCCTGGCCGCGGAGCCGCTGGGGCTCACGGAGGGGCCGTTCGCGGGGAGCGAGGGGTGGCGGGCGCGGTACGGGGACCGGCCCGTCAACCAGTTCCACGGCGCCGAGTTGATCGCCGAGAAGTGGGGGATCAGCCGGCGGGACCAGGAGGAGTTCGCCCTGCGGTCGCATCAGCGGGCGATCCGGGCGGTCGACGAGGGGCGTTTCGAGCGGGAGGTCGTGCCGTTCGGGGACGTCGCCGTGGACGAGGGGCCGCGCCGGGACACCTCGCTGGAGAAGATGGCCGGACTGAAGCCGGTGGTGGAGGGCGGCACCATCACCGCCGCCTGCTCCTCCCAGGTGTCCGACGGTGCGGCCGCTATGCTGCTCGCCTCCGAGCGGGCCGTGCGGGAACACGGGCTCACGCCTCGGGCGCGGGTTCACCATCTGTCGGTGCGGGGGGAGGATCCGATACGGATGCTGTCGGCGCCGATTCCGGCCACCGCGTATGCCTTGAAGAAGGCGGGGATGTCCATCGGTGACATCGACCTGGTCGAGATCAATGAGGCGTTCGCGCCTGTGGTGCTTGCCTGGCTGAAGGAGACCGGGGCGGATCCCGACAAGGTCAATGTCAATGGGGGCGCGATTGCCTTGGGGCATCCGTTGGGGGCGACCGGCGTGAAGTTGATGACCACGTTGCTGCATGAACTGGAGCGGACCGGGGGGCGGTTCGGGTTGCAGACGATGTGCGAGGG
>NZ_JAPWHT010000175.1:0-19827 GCF_027270795.1 Streptomyces sp. ActVer | reverse complement strand
GTTCTCTCCACGGGGGCAATGGCCTTCTCGATCGGGCTCGGGGGGCAGGACCTCGCGCTGGACCGGACGGCCGCGATCCGCTGGGTGCCCCGCAGAGCGGCGCATGTGCTGCTCGCCGGCGCGGTCGTCGCCGCGGCGCTGCTGACAGTGCAGAGCATGGGCGCGCCCATGGCCACCGCTGCGTTCGTCGTCCGGGACAGCGCGGGCCTGATGGGACTGGTCGCCTTCGGCGCGGCGCTCTCCGGCGGCCAGTACGCATGGACGCTGCCGTTCGCCTGGCTCTCGTTCTCGTTCTTCGCCCCGCCCCCGACGAGTGCGCCGATGGAGGTGGCGACGTGGATGCTGCTGCCTCCCGGCACGGCAACGGGCACCTGGACGGCCCTGGTCCTCACGGTCGTCGGCACCGCGGCCTACGCCGTCGCGGGACCGAGGCGGTAGCGGGACTCCGATACCTCGGACCGGGAGTCACCGTCGGGCCACGTCGGCAGGTTGATCGCGGCGATGCCGCGGTCGAAGGAAGGCCGGCAGCCGCTGCGGGGCGCCGTTGCGGTCCATGACGTACAACGTGCTCCCCGGTTCGACGGGAGACCGCCGACGGTCCATCGGGCTCTATGTGTTCTTGGCGGCGTCGGCGCGCCTGCGCGAGCCGACGCTGCGATCTTTGCGCGCGCTTGGGCTCAGTGAAGGCCCTGGCCGATTCGATCCACTCCGGCAGCTGGTCGCCTTGTCACTGGCCGAGCATGTGGGCAACCGAGGGCACATGCTCGGCGAGCGCTGCCAATCCGGGGCAGCTTCGACGATTCGGGGTTGACCGACTGGATCAACCGCGACGACATCAATCAGGTCACAGCCCTGGCGCCCAACCAGCTCAACTCCCGTGCCACCCACTGGATCTGGGACAAACCCGCACCACCGACCTGCTCGCTACGGCGCCGACATGTGTACACCGTTTGAGGAATCCAGCACTACAGAACTTGAATGGGGGATATCGGGCCGCTCTCGGGACGGCGTGGGGGTGGCTTCGGTAGTCCTGCTGCGGCGAGATACGCGCGGGGTGGTGGATCGACAGACGCCGGGAGGGCCGTACGGGCGCGTACTTCGGCACGAAGCCGTGGCTCGGTTCGAGGGCGGGGGAGAGGTACCGGGATATCACTGCCGCGTTACGGATCTCGCAGCGGTCGGTGGAGCGCTGGCGGCGCGATGAAGGCCTGGCCGGGGTGGCGTCCATGGGGTCACCTGGTCGGCCCCGACTGCCTGGGCGCCCGTTCGTGAACCGCGTACAAGCGGGTCAAGCGCCGAGAGTCCGAAGTTGGAACGGGCCGGCAGCGCGGCAGTTGCGGCCGGGCTGTCCACTTCAGGTGTAGGGCCCCGGCGTTGTTCGGGTTCCGGGCACTGGTGCTGAACAAGCAACTGCTGAAAAATGTGACGGCGCCGTTCCAGGTGTGACACGGGGGAACGGGGATCTACGGGGAGGTGCGGCGATGCCGCGCAAAGAGCGACCGCTGGATGCCGGGGACGGTCCGTTACTGGAGTTCGCCGCAGACCTGCGGCAGTTGCGGCAGAAGGCGGGGGGTCCGCCCTACCGGAAGCTGGCGGAACAAGCGCACTACTCGATCTCGACCTTGTCCTCCGCGGCGTCCGGGCAGCGGCTGCCGACGCTGGCGGTGACGCTGGCCTACGTGCGCGCCTGTGACGGGGACTTGCAGGAGTGGGAGCGGCGGTGGCGCGAGGTGGCACGCCACTTCGGGCAGGAGGACTCCGCCCTCGGCGAGACAGAGGAATCCGGCACGCCGCCGTATGCGGGTCTACGCCCGTTCCGGGAGCAGGACGCGGAGTGGTTCTTCGGCCGGGAGCAGCTGGTGGCCGAGCTGGCCGAGCGGCTGGAGCGGCAACAGTTCGTGATGGTGATCGGGGCTTCGGGCTCGGGCAAGTCGTCGCTGTTGAGGGCTGGGCTGGTGCCAATGCTGCAGACCACTGCGACGACGGTGGTACTGACGCCGGGGCCGCGGCCGCTGGAGGAGTGTGCGGTGCGGCGGGGCGCACTGGCCGGACTGGCCCCGGGCGCGCTGTATAGGGAGTTGCGGGAAGATCCGGAGAGTCTGGGGCGCGTGATGCGGCAGATCACCGCCCGTGCCGGTGCGGTCGGTGGTGGTGGCGACGGCGTGGTGCTGGTCGTCGACCAGTTCGAGGAAACCTTCACAGCGTGCCAGGACCACCATGAGCGGCAGTGCTTCATCGAGGCGCTGATCACTGCCGCTTCGGCCGGGTCCGGCCGGTGCCGGGTGGTGCTCGGTGTGCGAGCCGACTTCTATGCGCACTGCACCCACAACCCGCTGCTGGTGGAGGCGATGCGCGACACGCAGGTGCCGGTCGGACCGATGAACCTCGAGGAGTTGCGCAGAGCCGTGGTGAGACCGGCCCAGCAGGCCGGTTGCACCGTCGAGGGCGGGCTGCTGGCATCGCTCACCGCTCATGCGCACGGCCAGGCCGGGATGCTTCCGCTGCTGTCGCACGCGCTGCTGCAGACCTGGCGGCGTCGTCGCGGCAACGCGCTGACACTGGAGGCGTTCGAGGCAGCGGGCGGGCTCGAAGGCAGCCTGGCACGCACAGCCGAGGAGTTCTACGGACAACTGGAGCCAGCACAACGGAAGCTGGCCCGGCGGGTGTTCGTGCGGCTGACCGCGCTGGGCGACGGGACGGAGGACACCCGTCGGCCGACGCGCCTGGAGGAACTGCAAGGGCTTGCCGAGCAGTCCGGCGGTGCCGACATCGCCGGCGTACTGGACCGGGCGGCCAGAGCACGGCTGCTGACGCTGGACCAAGAACGAGTGGAACTGGCCCATGAGGCGCTGATCCGCTGCTGGCCCAGGCTCCATGGATGGCTGACCGAGGACCGGGATGCCTTGCGGATCCTGCGCCAGCTCACCGGCGCGGCACACGCGTGGGAGGCGCTGGGGCGGGATCCCGGCGCACTGTACCGAGGCACGCGTCTGGACATGGCCGCCGCGTTGGACCGTACCTCCCTGTCCGTGACGGAGCAGGAGTTCCTCGACGCGAGCCGCGCGGCCGCGGACGGCGAACAAGCTGCCGCGCGCCGCGGTGCCCGCCGCCTGCGCCGCCTCACCGTGCTGCTCGCCGTGCTCCTTGTCACGGCCTCGGCCGCCGCCGTGTACGCGGTGCGCGCACAGGGAACAGCCACCCGGCAGCGCAACATCGCCCTGTCCCAGAAGGTCGCGGAGCAGGCCACCGCACTGCGCTCCACCAACCCCGCGCTCGCTACCCAGCTCAGCCTCGCCGCCTACGGCCTGGCCCCCACCACCGAGGCCCGCAGCAGCCTGCTCAGCACCTTCGCGACCCCCTACGCGACACGGCTCACGGGTCACACCGACAACGTCAACGCGGTGGCCTACCGCGCCGACAGCGGCACGCTGGTCACCGGCAGCAACGACAACACCGCCCGGCTGTGGAACATCACCGACCCTCATCGCCCTCGCCCGTCGGCCATCCTGACCGGGCATACCGAGAAGGTCAGCCACGCCGCCTTCAGCTCCGACGGCCGCACCCTGGCCACCGCCAGCTGGGACGACACCGCCCGGCTGTTGGACACCACTGATCCGCGCAACCCTCACCGTACGGCCGTGCTACGCGGCCACACCGGCGACGTCAACGCCGTCGCGTTCAACCCGGAGGCTACTGCCCTCGCCACAGCGAGCAGCGATGGCACCGTGCGGCTGTGGGATGCCACCGATCCGCGGCATCCCCGCACAACGGCCACCCTGCGCGCCGACGACGACACGACCGCCGCGATCGTCTCCCTGGCCTTCAGCCCCGACGGGCGCACCCTGGCCGCGGCCGGCTTCCATCGCACCGTACAGCTGTGGACGCTCAATGCCTCCGGGGACGCCCGCAGGTCGGCCACCCTGACCGGCCATACCGCTGCCGTCAGCTGGGTGGTGTTCAGCCCTGACGGGAAGACTCTGGCCAGCGCGAGCTGGGACCGGACCGTGCGACTCTGGAACTTGGCCTCGCCCGGACGCCCGGCCCGGTCGGCGACCCTGACCGGCCACACCGACGGTGTGCGCTCCGTCGCCATCAGCCCCGACGGGCGCACGCTCGCCAGCGCAAGCCTGGACCGTACTGTGGGGGTGTGGGACATCAGCGCCACGCGCCGACCGAGGCGCCTGGCCGTGCTGACCGGGCACACCGACGCCGCCGTCTTCGTGGCCTTCAGCCCCGACAGCCGCACCCTGGCCAGCGCCGGGGACGACCAGACCGCCCGCCTGTGGGACCTTGACACCCCTACCGTCCACGGTCACACCGACACCGTCTGCGCAGTGGCGATCAGTCCCGACGGCCGCACGCTGGCCACCGGCAGTCACGATCGCACCGCCCGCCTGTGGGACATCACCGCACCCCGCAGCCCCCGCGAACTCGCCACCATCACCGGACACAGCAACCACGTGAACACGGTGGCCTTCAACCCCGACGGCCGCACCCTTGCCACCTCCGGCCTGGACGGCACCGTGCGGCTCTGGGACGTCAAAGACTTACGCCGCCCCCGCGAGTCGACCTCCGCCATCGGACACGCCAGGGGTGCCAACGCCGCCGTCTTCAGCCCGGACGGCACCATCCTGGCCACCGGGGGATGGGACCGCACGGTACAGCTGTGGAACGTCAGAGACCCCCGCCGGCCGAAGAGGCTGGACACCTCGCCGGCGCTCTCCGAGGGGGTCAGCTCCGTCGCCTTCAGCCCGGACGGCGGCATCCTGGCCACCACGGAATTCGGTGGTGAGACGCGCCTGTGGAGTGTCGCCGGCCGCCGCCTGCACCGGACAGCGGTTCTCGACGGCCATGTCGGCGCCGCCTACTCTCCCGTCTTCAGCCCCGACGGCAACACGCTGGCCACCATGGGCGCCGACAGCACCGCCCGACTGTGGGACACATCAGATCCAAGGCGCCCCCACGCGCTGGCCTCTCTCAGCGGCGAAAACTCGTACCTCACGGCAGTATTCGGCCCCGACGGTCACACCCTGGTCACCGCAGGCGCAGACCGCACGACCCGCCTGTGGGAGACCACCCCGGAACGCGTCGCTGACCGCGTATGCCGACTGAGCCACCCCACCATCACCCGCTCCGAGTGGAAGAAGTACTTCGGAAACCTGGCCTACCGGCCCCCATGCCCATAACAGCCGGGGCAGCCTTGCCGCGCACCACAACCCCTCGGCCTGCCGATGAGTTCCGTTCTCACACAGCCCCACTGACCAGCAGTTTGAGGGTGAACCGCTCTCTATGCAGGTGCCTACGGCTGTCGGCCCGTTCCGTGAAGCCCGGTGAGGTCTACTGCCGCCCGCTCTCCGGGCACTCGGCAGCACCCTGCCCCTCACGCAGAGCCCCGCCACACGCGCCCGGATCTGACGGTCCTGGCGCCACTGCCTGTCTGTGGCGCTCGTAAACGGTCTGCCAGGGGCCATACCGCTCGCGCAGGTCACCACGGCGCACGTCTCGGCATCGAGGTCGAAGTCGTCCGACGCGCCCCCGGGGCCAAAGGTTCAAGGTCATAGCGCCTGTACCTCGATCGCGTTGAACGCCGACGCCTGCAAGATCAAGTGGCTGCGCCGGGAACATCCGGTCCGGCCGGCACGGTTGCATCGACCGAGGGACCGGCGTCGCACGGGCGGGGAACTCGGAGACCACAAGGTCGTCCGCCCGACCAGTATCCGGGCCCCTGGATTGCGGCACGCCTGCCGCGCTACTTGGACCAAGACGTATTTTCGCTGGAGGACTGTTTTGATGACTGACCGGCCCTTGACGCTGATGGCAGTACACGCCCACCCCGACGACGAGGCCACCGGAACCGGAGGGGTCCTCGCGCGGTACGCGGCGGAAGGCATTCGCACGGTTCTCGTGACGTGTACCGACGGCGGTTGCGGTGACGGACCGGGGGGTGTCAAGCCGGGTGATCCCGGGCACGATCCTGCGGCGGTCGCCGTGATGCGCGGTCAGGAACTCGAGGCGAGCTGTGAGGTCCTGAAGGTCAGCGATCTGGAGATGCTGGACTATGCCGACTCCGGGATGATGGGCTGGCCGAGCAACGACGCCGCCGGATCCTTCTGGCAGACCCCCGTACAGGAAGGCGCGGCACGGCTTGCGGAACTCATGCGGCACTACCGACCCGATGTGGTCGTCACCTACGACGAGAACGGCTTCTACGGCCACCCCGACCACATCCAGGCCCACCGCATCACGATGGCGGCGCTGGAGATGACCGCGCTGACACCGAAGGTGTACTGGACGACGATGCCCCGCTCGATGATGCAGCGGTTCGGCGAGATCATGCGCGAGTTTCATGAGGACATGCCGGAGCCGGACCCTGCCGAGGCCGCCGCACTGGCCGAGATCGGCCTCCCCGACGATGAGATCACCACGTGGGTGGACACCACCGCGTTCAGCGGTCAGAAGTTCGACTCGTTGGCCGCGCACGCCAGTCAGGGCGAGAACATCTTCTTCCTCAAGATGGGCAAGGAGAGGTTCGGCGAGTTGATGGGCATGGAGACCTTCGTACGTGTCCAGGACGCCACTGACGCGGCCATACCCGAGAACGATCTCTTCGCCGGACTGCGCTGATCCTCCCGACCGACCCGCCGGGAAAGCGCATCGGCCGCACGGCGCGATCGAGCGGGTCACACACCCGTAAGCCTGTCCACGCGAGTTCCGCTCCGGCAGTCCGCGCCCAGGCCCTCGTCGGCGGCGTCGACGTGTGCCCGCACTGCCGACCCGACACCGCGCTCGTCCCCGAACCAGCTGGCGACCGCACAGGTGGGAGACTTGCGGGCTGCTGACTTGGAAGGTGCGCGACAGCTCAGCTCATAAGCCCGGCGGTCTGTCTGATCAAGACAGACCGCCGGGGGAGCGAGACGAAGCTGAGGCTCCGATGCCTGACACGCCGTGAATCAACGGAAGCAGCAGCAGGTCACGAGGGCGGTCGCCGACACCAACCGCGAGACCCCACACCAGCTGTGGGATCTCACGTCCCGCTGCGCGCACTCCCCGTGTCCTCGACGAACTCGCCCACCGCGCACGGCACATCGAACTGGCCGGAGCACCCAGCCGCCACACATCCCACCATGTCCGGGGCTACGCCTCCCTGCCCGTCTCACTCTCCGCGCGCGGATTTCGGGTGGGCTAGGCTGCGCGCATGCGCGGACAGTTCACCGGCTGGCCGGAGCAGGCCATGGACGTGTTGTGGCAGCTCCAGGGCGAACCGACCCACGCGACCCGCGAGCGCTACCGCGCGGACCGCGAACGCCTCGTCAGGCAGCCGATGATCGCCCTGCTCAACGAGGTCGCGGACAGCGACCCCCGGTACGAGGACTTCTCCGTCTGGCACTACCGCACCGACTCCTGGTGGTGGCAGAACCAAGGCGCGGTGATCCGGCTCGGCCGCAAGATCGAGATCGGTCTCCGGTTCGCCCTGGAGGGCCTGCGGATCCAGGGAGCCTGGTGGTACCCCGACCCCGGCCAGGTGGACATGTTCCGCAAAGCGGTGGCCTCCGAGGGGAGCGGCCGCGAACTGACCGCCATCGTTGAGGACGTGCGGACGAAGGGCTACGACATCTCCGGGGACGTGATGGAACGCCCCCCGCGCGGCTATCCGACCGACCACTCCCGTACGGACCTGCTGCGCCACCGTTCGCTGATCGCCGCCCGCCCCCTCGGCTGCGAGGAGTGGCTGCACACCCCCGAGGCCGTCGACCGGGTCCTCTCGGCCGCCGCCGACCTGGACGCCCTGCTGATGTGGCTGGTCCGCCACGTGAAGCACGCCGCCTGACATCACGAGGGCGCCGCGCGGCGATGCGCACCTTCAACGCCGACCGGTCGTCCATCGCCCGACAACGGTCCGGCACCTCGGCCAGAGGTTGGCCCGGTCGAAGAGGGGCCCCGGGGTGTGCGTCAGGTGCCATGGATCGGCGACCTGGATGGCTTGTGGGGGGCGCCGCGGGTGGCGCCTTCGGCGAAGAAGGCGGCGCGGTCGCGGCAGACAGTCTCGATGCCGGGCCGCTAGGCGAGCCAGGCCGCCAGAGTGTCCGTTTCCCGGACCGGCAGGTGGTCCACCGGGCGATGTGTCTCGACGCCGACGAGCACAGGTCTGTAGACATGCCCCTTGCGCTGCGGCGTATTCGTCCACGCCAACCACGCGGGGCACGGCGGTAGGAGGATCGGGCAGTGCGTCGATCAGCCTCAGCAGGACCCGGACCGGCGGCCCGAGGCGTCCGTCATCAGGGCGCCGACCCGGCCGCTAGCGCAAGTCCGACCGAGACCAAAGTCGACCGCAGCCTCTCGGTCCGTCGCCCGAACCGTCGCCCGAACCGGCGGGTGGAACTCGGACACTTCCTCGGCGAAGGTCTTGCGCAGGCAATAGTCCTCCTCGCAGACGAACCGGCGCACCCGCAACGACACCACGGCGAACTTGTCGACCGCTGGCAGATCACGGGAAATCGCAGGTACGAACCGCGTATTTGGCCCGACCAGCACTCACATCTCGCGCAGGCCGCCCGACGGTCGTCCAGGCCTCGATCCGGACGACCGTGTCGGTCATCTCGACCGATCCACGGACACGCCCTCCACCGAAGAGAACAGCAACTCATCCAGCAGCGGCCGTACTTCGTTCACGCCGCAGCACTGTCGGCCACACCGCGCTCCGGCCGGGCGACGGCGGAATCGGCACATCGGTCACGCCCGGACCAGGGCACTGCAACAAGATCAAGTTACGAGTTCGCAGGACACGGTCTGATACTGCAACCAACCGTCTTTGGCGTGACTGGTCGCCAGGCTGGTCGCCGGCCTGGGCATTGATGGGGATCTTGGTGATGTCAGGGCGTAACGAGGTGGCTAGCGAGGTGCCGCGAGTACGTCCCGGAGTACGTTCTCGAGCGTGACGCGGGCCAGCTCGTGTCTCAGGGTCTCCTCGATGCCCTCGTAGATGCCCTGCATCGCCGGCTGGATGCCGTAACCCACCACGCATCCTTGGTCCGGGGTGGTGCGGTGCATTGCGAACAGCGGGCCGGGTTCCACTGCCTCGTACACGTCGAGCAGGGTCATCGACTCCAGCTCGCGTGCCAGCGACCAGCCCGCGCCCACGCCCCGCCGGGACTCCACGAGCCCAGCCCTGCGCAGCTCGCCGAGCAGCCGTCTGATCACCACGGGGTTGGTGTTCGCGCTGGTCGCGATCTGCTCGGAGGTGGCGACCTCATGGCCTTGGCGCTGGTAGAGGCCGATCCAGGCCAGCGCGTGGGCGGCGATGGTCAGCCTGCTGTTGGCGCTCATGGACTCCTCCTCTCGGCCGCAACGCTTTATGTTACGACAGCTCAGTCGTAACAGCGAAGGTTGCAACAGCCTGTCGTAACAATTAGCGTTGCGACTGCCGGAAGGGTCAATCAACGAGGTGAGAAGAATGAGCAAGCCACTCATGGGCAAGGTCGCCCTGGTCACCGGGGGGTCGCGCGGGCTGGGAGCCGCGACCGTACGGCTGCTGGCCGAGCAGGGCGCCGACGTCGCCTTCACCTACGTCAGCTCCGAGAAGCAGGCGCAGGCCGTCGTCGACGAGGTGCACGGCAAGGGAGCCAAGGCCGTCGCCTCGCAGTCCGACCAGGCAGACACGAGCCGGGCGCCAGCGCTGATCGACGACGTGGTCGCGCACTTCGGCGGCCTGGACATCCTGGTCAACAACGCGGCGACCTCCGTGGCTGGCACGGTAGACGACCCGGACGCCGACACCGCCGCACTGGACCGGATGCATGCCACCAACTACCTCGGCGTGATCGCCGTCATCCGGGCCGCCTCCCGAGTGCTGCGCACGGGCGGCCGCATCGTCACGGTGAGTTCCGGACTGGGCTCCCGGGTCGGCGCCCCCGGCCTTGCCGACTACTCGGCGACCAAGTCAGGGATCGAGAGGTACACCATGGGCGTCGCACGCGACCTCGGGCCCCGGAACATCACGGCCAACGTCGTGGAGGCCGGACTGATGGAGGGCGGCATGCAACCGCCGGACCCCGAGACCCTCAATGCCCTGGTCAGCTCGCTGTCCCTGCAACGCATGGGGCACCCCGACGAAATCGCCGCGGCGATCGCCTTCCTGGCGAGCCCGGCCGCGTCGTACGTCACGGGCGCGGTGCTGGACGCCCATGGTGGCTACAACGCCTGAACCGGAACCCCCTGGTGCGCGCCCCGAAGGAAATCCCGTCTTCGGGGCGCGCACCGCCAAACGGCCCGCGCGTGCGTGGACATTCCTCAAGAAGCCCGGATCGTGATCGTGTTACGGGCTCTAATGGAAGCTCTAATGGTGGTTCTAGACGGTGTCCTATGTGGTGAGGCGGACGAAGCTCTTGTAGCGGCACATGTCAGTCGGTCGGTGACCTGCTGTTTCTTCGGCTTGGAAGTGAAAGCGGTGTAGAGGATCTCGGCTATCTCGGCGTCGGAGATCCAGCACTGGCCCTCCTCGTCCCAGACCGCTTGGGGATATTTGATCGGTGTCCAGGCGTCCTCGTCGATGCGGGCGATGGTGGCCTTGACGGAGGCGTTCATCCGCATGGTGATGGAGAAGCGGGCACCCAGGGCCCGGCAGGCGTTGATGACGTCGGCGCCGTGGAACGCGGAGTCCGCCCGCAGCATCAGCAGGCCGCCGGCGCCGCAGGCGCGTGCGGTGCGGATGGTCTCAGCGACGAACGCTGCCGCCCCGCGCGCGGAGTTCGAGGGTCCCTTGCGCAGTCTGGTGGCGGCGATCACGGGGGCGGACAGGGGTGTGGAGACGACGCCGAGCAGTGCATTCAGGCCCTTGACCTTGCTGTATCCGTAGTCGGCGCCCTGTTTGGCGTAGCCGTGGGTGCGGCGGATGGTGTCGTCGATGTCCACGTATGCGGCCTGGTCCGCGCCGGGCAACAGCGGGGTGTGACGGGCCAGTTCGTGCAGGAACCGGCGGGCCACGGCGTGCAGTTGCTTCACATGCCCGTGGGTGAAGGAGCGCAGGAACGACCCCAGCGTGGACGGGGCCCGCACTGCGGAGAACAGGCGGCCCAGCGCACCGTGCCGCAGCCGGTCCATGTCGTCGATGCTGTCGGCGCCCGTGGCCGTGCCGCCCACCAGCGACATCAGTTTCGCCGCAGGGCAGGCGCCGGTGCCGTCCTTCGAGTCGGGCAGCCGGACGTGCTTCCTGACCAGCGCGGGCAGACCGCACCGCTCGGCCAGCCGCACCACCGGCTTCAGCCCGCCGTACGCGATCAGGTTCGGATCATCGAACGCGGATGAGACCGCCGCCGCGACACGGGAAAATTACATCTCGGAAGTGCACATCTCGGAAGTGCCTTGCCGATCGTGCCTGATGGGGTCTTGGAAAAACCCCATCATCGCAGGTCGGAAGGCACTTCTTCGTTTCTGGGTGAACCATCCACGGGCATCAAGCCGGGGTGATCCGGACTCAGCGCACCAGGCAAGGGGGGGTCTGGCAGTACCTGTATCACCAGGGTCTCCCCGACGTCCAAAACGCCTGTCAACCTGGTTGAGGCGAAAGCGCCGACAACACTCCATGGAAACGCACTGCAGCAGCTTTACCCCCATCAGTTCAATTCAGCTGCCCCGAATGCGCGACCGTGTCGGCGCATTCTTTTACGACAGAAGGAGCGGAGACCAATGGCGGACAACCAGTTCACCACTCACACAGAACTTTTCGATCTGAGGGGAAAGTACGCCCTTGTCACTGGCGGCACCAGAGGCATTGGGATGATGATAGCGCGCGGCCTTCTCCAGGCGGGCGCCCGCGTCGTCATCAGCTCACGCAACGCAGACACGTGCGCGGAGGCACAGCGTCTACTGTCCGAATTCGGCGACGTTCGAGCAATCCCCGCCGACCTGTCCAGGCACGACGAGTGTCAGCGCCTCGCTGATCTTGTCCAGGCCGACTCGGAACGCCTGGACATCCTTGTCAACAACGCGGGAGCGATGTGGCGCGAGCCGCTGGAGACGTTCCCGGACGAGGCCTGGGATGCAGTGCTCGACCTCAACCTCAAGTCGCCGTTCTGGCTGGTGCAGGCACTGCTCCCGGCACTTCGCAAGGCGGGCACCGCCGATGATCCCGCACGGATCATCAACATCGGCAGCATCGCCGCCATCCACGTCGCCCCGTCGCCCAACTACTCGTACGCCAGCAGCAAAGCGGCACTCCATCAACTCACCAGGGTACTTGCCAGGGAGCTGGGCCCACAGCACGTCACGGTGAACGCGGTGGCACCGGGAGTGTTCCCGTCGCAGATGATGGACTCCACGATCGATGCCATCGGCGACACGATCGCGGCGGCGGCCCCTCTGCGCCGGCTTGGCCGCGACGACATGGCGGGTGCCGCCGTGTTTCTCGCCAGCCGGGCTGGGTCCTACCTCACGGGCGCAATCATCCCGGTGGACGGCGGCACCGCAACGACCGCAACGGGTATCCATTAGGCTGCGGGACGGGCTTACGGCGAGGAGATAACCGCGATGGATCTACGCACCGAGATCCGGGAGTTTCTCAGCTCACGTCGCGCCCGCATCGCACCCGAGCAGGCGGGCCTGCCCGCTTACGGCGGCAACCGCCGGGTCAAAGGTCTGCGCCGCGAGGAGGTAGCGCTCCTGGCGGGGGTATCCGTCGACTACTACGTGCGCATGGAGCGCGGCAGCCTCGCCGGTGCCTCCGACGGCGTGCTCGACGCGTTGGCCTCTGCCTTGCAGCTCGACGAAGCCGAGCGCGACCACCTGTTCCACCTTGCGCGCCAATCCAGGGCGCCCCGCAGCCCACGCCGGCGCAGGCCTGCCGTGACGGTGCGCTCGACACTGCAGCAGGTGCTCGACGCCATCTCCGATGCGCCGGCCTGGATCGGTAACGGCCGTTATGACGTGCTCGCCATGAATCAACTCGCTCGCGCGCTGTATTCACCGGTGCTGGCCGACCCGCGACGGCCCGCGAACACAGCGCGGTTCGTCTATCTGAACCCCGAGGCGGCCAGAGATCTCTTTGTCGACTACGACCAGGTTGCCGGTGACGCGGCCGCGAAGCTGCGCATGGCAGCCGGCCGCAATCCGCACGACGAGGAACTGATCGCCCTAGTCGGCGAACTGTCAACGTGCAGTGAACTATTCCGGCAGCGGTGGGCATCTCAGGACGTGCGGCTGCACCGGTCCGGCCGCAAGCGTATGCACCATCCGATCGTGGGCCAGCTCGACTTGGACGTCGAATCCCTGGAACTGCCCGCCGAACCCGGCCTGCACCTCAACATCTACACCGCACCCGCGGGCACACCGACCGCTGACAATTTGGCGCTCCTGGCGTCGTGGGCGGCCACCCAACAGACGCTGGCGACCGAGTTCGAAGCACACAACGGATAGTGTCCAACCCCTTCAGCCGTACTAGGGTCCGTCTCCCCGACCAGCGCGGGCAGACCGCACCGCTCGGCCAACCGCACCACCGGCTCCAGCCCGCCGTAAGCGATCAGGTTCGGATCATCGAACGCGGATGAGACCGCCGCCGAGGCATGGGAAGATTGCATCTCGGAAGTGCCTTGTCGATCGTGCCTGATGTGGTCCTAGAAAAACCCCATCATGGCAGGTCGCAAGGCACTTCTTCGTTTCTGGGTGAACCATCCACCGGCATCAAGCCGGTGGATCCGGGCTGAGTCTGCAGTAGCCGGACAGCGAGAAGACCATGCGCTCGAAAAGAGATTCCGTCTGCCATAACATACTCACGCGATCGGGCACCCAGCTCAGACCATCGCCTCCCTGTGGCGGGTTCTTTTCACGGATTCCAGTGCATCGACTCAGATACTCGCTCGAAGCGCCGGGCAGCCAGCTCCTGCCTCCGGATCGCCCAGTGAAGTGAAAATCCTTCCCTGCCCTCGATGCTGGGATTCCAGTCCGCCAACAACACCCAGTCCCCGAGGTCCCAGGTCTCATCCGAGTACTCCAGCCGTAGATCGTGATCTCGATAGTGGGTGGCGCCTCTGCCTATCCGAGTTCACCGAGACGCAGGGCGTCCCTTATCTCGCTGAGCTTCGCGGTTGTCGCCGGGGTCCGTTCCTTCGCCTGTTCGCCGAGACGGAGGGCGTCCTCAATCTCGCTGAGCTTCGCGGAGGACAGGACGCCCGCCCGCTCGATCAGGTCGTCCTGGGACACGGTGGTCAGCCACGTGCAGGGGGTAAAGCCCGGGCGCGGGAACGCGAACCGCAGCACGCCTTCAAAGGGCAGCCCTTCCATGGCACCTACTTGCACTTCGACGCCCAGACCGCTGATGTCGACGCCCGCAGGAGTGACGACCTGCATCGCCCGGATCCTGGACACGTCGTCTGCCGCCAGCAGTACGACCAGCCGCCGCTCGTCGAACTCCACCCACCAGACTTCGCCACGTTGCACATGTCCTCCTGACTCAGGACGGCAGGCGGAACTGCGCGACCCTGACGCGTTGTGGAGACGGGTGCGGCCACCGTTGATCATCGTGAGTTGTGGACTGACGAAGAGACGGTGGCCGCGGGTCACAGCATAGAACCCACCCGTGGGCGGGACGCGTTCGAGGGCAGGTGAGTGGCCGAAGCGTCCGCTGTCGACGTCGGGCTGCAAGGCCTCGCCGATCACCCAGTAGAGCGGGGTGGGCCGTTCGAGGGTGGGGCTGAGCTGGGGCTTTGACAGACCTCAAACCGCCGTTCCCAAGCGCGTGGAGATCATTACCCGACTGCGTGCATAACGCAATCATGCAGGCCTCCGGCGCTCCGAAGCGGTGCCGCTCCGCCGACCTGATCGGGTGCAGCCTCAGCGAGCCGTCGGCGTTGCCTCTGATCACAACAGCAGTCGTGCGCCCGCGCGGGCCTGTCTGCGGAAGCCTCGCCCGAATGACACCAGCATGCGCTCGGCACGATGGCGGTCATTGAAGCCGGCGATGACCACCGATTCCTGCCCAGATTGCGCGACCGAGGTGGTCTCCGACGTCACGGGAACCGTCATTCGCAGCGGGAATCCAGACCTGACCGAACGCACAGCCAAGCCTGCTCGATGGGCTTGCTCTCTCATTTTGGGTGCTCAGAAGCCCGCCGCGCTATCGATCATGGCGAGCGCGGATTCGAGTGTGATGGTTGCTGGGCCTGGTGGTCGGCACGCTGGTCGCGATCCCGACGGCCTGACGAACCTCTCCTCGGTCGGCGGTTACTGCTGTGGTGTCGAGCCCGGCCGACGGGGTGTATTCCAGGACGTCGATCCCGCCGAACTGCGTGGTGGCGTCCTTGAGTGCCTGGGTGAGGGTGGCGCGATCGAGTACGTCCGCGGGGAACGCGGCGGCGGTGATGCCCTCGGTGGTGAGGGTGCTGGCGAGATCGTCGAGCTTGGAGCGGTTGCGGGGGATCAGGGTGACGTCGTAGCCCTGGGAGCCGATGGCGCGGGCGATGGCGCGGGCGATGGCCAGGACCGTGATACCGGTGGCGGCCAGGAGTACGAGCATGGTCGCGCCGCGGTGTGGTGGGCCGCGGCGCGACCAGAGTCCGACGGGGAGCTGGAGCGGTGTCAGCCGCGGGGAAAGCCCTCGGCATCGAGTTTGAAGACGAGCTCGTCCTCGTCGCGCTTGGTGGTGTGCAGCTCCCAGTACATCGGTGAGATCTGCTCGGGCCGGGCCGCCTCCACGCCAGCGAGGACGGAGACGCCGATCGACGCGTCAATACCGACGTGGGCGGCCTGGATGCCGGTGCCGGCCAGCTCCTTGTGTAGGTTCATCGCCCAGTTACGCAGCGCCGCAGCAGCGGCGTTGACGTTGGCGACCTGCGGGTCAGGCCAGATCGAGCCGGCACCGGTGGTGTAGAGCAAGGTGCCCGCACCGGCCTCGCGCATCGCGGGCAGCACTGCCTTGGTGGCAGCGATTGCCCCGTACAGCTGGAAGTTCATCTCGAACTCCACATGCGACGGTTCGGTTCCGGCCGGAGCGGTCAGCGTGGTGATGCCGAACGTGCCCACTGGGGAGTATTCCAGGACGTCGATCCCGCCGAACTGCGTGGTGGCGTCCTTCAGTGCCTGGGTGAGGGTGGCGCGATCGAGTACGTCCGCGGGGAACGCGGCGGCGGTGATGCCCTCGGCGGTGAGGGTGCCGACGAGATCGTCGAGCTTGGAGCGGTTGCGGGAGATCAGGGCGACGTCGTAGCCCTGGGAGCCGAAGGTGCGGGCGATGGCCAGACCCAGCTGAGGGCCGGCTCCAACAATGGCGATGCTGGTCACAGCAATCCTTTCGTAGAGCGCCGTCCAGGAGACACGAGCGGCGCCGAAGAGACGAAGATTCGGTAAGGCCTATCCGTTTTGGGATCCGGATAGACCTTTCCGGTTCACTGCGACCACCGTAGCACGCGAAATGGATAGGGCTTTCCGATTGCTAGAGTGTCCCCATGAGCCCTGGCGACCAGCACTCCGAGGCCTCCGCCGCCCAGCCTGTGCGCAGTGACGTCGAGCGCAACCGGGGGCGGATCCTCGCTGCCGCGCGCATCGTGTTCGGACGCGACGGCCTGGGCGCCTCCATGGCCTCCGTGGCCCGCGAGACAGGCGTCGGGATCGCCACCGTCTTCCGGCACTTTCCCACGAAGGAAGCGCTGGTCGCAGCCGTCTTCTCGGACCGCATGGACGCCTACGCCGACGCGGTCGCCACCGCTCTCGAAGACCCCGACCCCTGGCACGGTTTCACTGGCTACATCGAGGCCGCCTGCGCCATGCAGGCTGCCGACAACGGCTTCGCCGACGTCCTGACCATGACCTTCCCCACCGCCAGGGCCATGGAGAAGCGCCGGAACGAGGCGTACGAGGGCATGGTGCGGCTAATCGGGCGTGCCAAGGCCACGGGCCGACTGCGCGAAGACTTCGACCCTTCGGATCTGGTACTGCTGCACATGGCCAACCTCGGCGTCGTCAACGCCTGCGGCGACGCCGCTCCCGACGCCTGGCGGCGTGTTGTCGCCTTGATGATCCAGTCCTTCGAGGCCCCGGCCCGGGCTCCCCTTCCCGCCTCGCCCGAGCATGACGCCCTCTACAGGGCCATGCTCCGCGCCATCCCGGCCGGCGACACCGCGCGGAAGCCGGAACAGAACAGGTGACCCGCTGGGCCCCGCCGACCTGTCCGCCCTCCATCGGCTGACAGAGGGCGATGTCGGCATCCCCGAGAGCGTCGTGTCGCTCGCCCGATTGCCTTCGGCGCCGGTGGCCTGGACGGTACGGCCATCGGAGGCCGGGAATCGGGCCCAACAGCGAACAGCGAACTGCGAACCACAGCCGATGACATCGATGCCCCCGGCTACGCCGACCATCAGCTCGAAACCGGTGAACGTGCGAGGCGCGAACTGCAGGGGATGACGGCCGGTGGTGCGCCTGTCAGCCGCCCAGGGCAAGACCGGCCGTGAACTCGGCTCCGCCGGCGCGGTCGCCAAGGAGACCCTGCTGTGCACCTGCCTCACCGCCGTCCTTCTGGTCGGCCTGGTCCTCAACGCCACCCCTCGGCTGGTCCTTGGCCAACCCAATTTCCGCCCTCGTCTTCGCCGCCCTCGCCGTCAAAGGAGGTCGCGACGCCTGGCAGGGCAAGGGCCGCAGTGCCACTCCGCCTCGACGGTTCCGGCCGCGGCCAAGGTGAGCGACGCGTGCGGCTGCCGTCCCGTGTGCGCCGGTTGTGCATGATCGGCAGCTCCGGTGCTGTGCCTGACTCGCTCGCGGCGGGTGTGACTGCGCTTCGCCTAGCGGGCGGGTTCGAACAGTTCGATGAGGTTGCCGGCGGGGTCGGTGAGCAGGATCTGACGCCCGCCGGGGCCCGAGACCACATCACTGAGAAAGGTCAGTCCGGCGCCACGCAGCCGGTCGATCTCGGCGTCGAGGTCGTCGACGGTCAGGTGGATGCGGTTGCCCCCGGCGCCGAAGTCGCTGGGGGTGGCGCGGGCGCCGGAGCTGGCCGGGCCGGACAGCAGCAGCCGCAGCGGCCCGCGGGTCACGTCGGCGAAGGCGGGGGCGGGGTGGCTGCGGAGGGTGAAGCCCAGGTGGGTGGTGTAGAAGTCGATGGCCGCCTGGACGTCGTCGACGAGGTAGCGGACGTTGGCGAACTGGTCGGGCGTGGTCACGGCTGAACCTCCTGTGGCGTGAGGGTGAGCAGTGGCAGCAGGTAGCGGATGCGGGTGTCGATGTCTGCTGCCGTGCGGACGAATGCGGGGTGGCCGACCGGGCCGGGGGCGGTTGCCGCAGCCGGGTCGGGGATGCTCCAGTGCACCAGGCGTGGCTGGTCGCCGAAGTCGGGGCAGACCTCGCGGACCTTGTCGCACAGGCTGATCACGAAGTCGAACCGGCGGCCGAGCAAGGTGTCCAGGCGTCGTGGACGCTGCCCCGAGATGTCGATGCCGTGCTGTTCACGCAGGACCTGGACGGCGTCGGAATGGATGCGGGGTTTGGGGTGGCTGCCGGCGCTGGCCACGTCGACGTGACCGTCGGTGCGGTGGCGCAGCAGCGCCTCGGCGATCGGGGAGCGGGCGCTGTTGCCGGTGCATGTGAACAGGACGGCGGACCGCCTCTCCGGCCGCGGCGAGGGCGGCAGCGGTGGGGTGGGGGCGAGACCCAGCGCCGGGTGCAGGGCGGTGCCGGCGTTGGTGAGCGCGTGGGCGCACTGCTGCAGGTCCAGGTGGTAGTAGCTGTCGCGGGCGTCGAAGCTGCTGCGGCGGGCGGTGACCAGCCCGCCGCCGCGCAGCAGCCGCAGATGGTAGGAGACCAGGTTCTGTGGCTGGCCGACCCGCTCCACCAGTTCACGAACACGGTAGTCACTCGCGGCGAGTTCGGTCAGCAGCTTCCACCGCAGCGGGTGGGCGGCCAGCCGCACGAACGCCGGGGCGGCAGGATCCGAGGGCCTCATGAATCCAAAATACATCAAACTCAATTGATGTACCTTGCTGCCGGGAGCCCCGACGATCAATGCCGGAAGACGGAGGCACTTCATGAGTCAGCCCAGCGAGACCGCGTCACCTCAGCTCCAGTGGCGGCTCGGCGTCGGCGACGCCGTCCTCATCGGACTGGGTTCGATGATCGGCGCGGGCATCTTCGCGGCGCTCGCCCCGGCCGCCCGCGCGGCCGGCTCCGGGCTGCTGGCCGCTCTGGCGGTGGCCGCGGTGGTCGCGTACTGCAACGCCTCCTCCTCCGCCCGGCTGGCCGCCCGCTACCCGGCCTCCGGCGGCACTTACGTCTATGGTCGCGAACGCCTCGGCGACTTCTGGGGCTACCTGGCCGGATGGGCCTTCATCATCGGCAAGACCGCCTCTTGTGCGGCGATGGCGTTGACCGTCGGCTCGTACGTGTGGCCTGGTCACGCCCACGCGGTGGCGGTCGCCGCGGTGGTGGCGCTGACCGCCGTGAACTACGTCGGGATCCAGAAGTCCGCGTGGCTGACCCGGGTTGTCGTCGCCATCGTGCTCGCGGTGCTCGCGGCGGTCGTGGTCACCGGCCTCACTTCGGCGACAGCGGACGCGGAGCGGCTGAGTGTCGGCTCCGATGCCACCGTCACCGGTGTGCTGCAGGCGGCGGGCCTGCTGTTCTTCGCCTTCGCCGGGTACGCCCGCATCGCCACCCTCGGTGAGGAAGTCCGCGATCCCGCGCGCACCATCCCCCGCGCCATCCCGCTCGCCCTCGGCCTCACGCTGGTCGTGTACGCCATGGTGGCCGTCGCCGTCCTGATGGTGCTCGGCCCCCGGGGGCTGGGGGAGGCGGCCGCGCCGCTGCCGGATGCGGTGCGGGCCGGGGGGGCGGACTGGCTGTCGCCCGTCGTGCGGG
>NZ_JAPWHT010000174.1:0-19897 GCF_027270795.1 Streptomyces sp. ActVer | reverse complement strand
GATGCCGCCGGACTCGGCGCCGCGACGCGAGGCGCGCTGGGGAAGGGCCGGGGCGTCTGCGTCCCGGTGGCCTTCGACGGCCTCAGGTCCGCGTGTGAGCGCCTCGCCGGGGCCCGACGGGTCGCTGGGGCCGCCGCCGCGTCCGAGGGCCTGACGGCGCTCCACAGGGCCGTCCGCCGAGTCGGTGGCTCCGGGCCAGTCGTCCGCGGGGCCCCGGCGGGTGCCGAGGGAGTCCCCGGACTCGCGGCGGGACGGTCCTCGCCTGACGCTCCTCGACCGCTTCGGCAGGTTCTCCAGCACGCCGGGCCGCTCGGACGACTCCCGGGCCGCCTGGGGCAGTTCCGTCGCCTCGTCGGCGTCCGCGCGGTGCGTCGCCTCGTCGCGCCGTGTCTTGGTCTGGGTCACGGGGCGCCCGTGGGAGCTGACGAGCTTGGGGGTCCGGCGGCGCGGGAGCTGTCCGGGCCCGCCGGACGGCTCTTCGGCTTCGCCGTCGGCGTGCGACTGCTCGCGCGGATCCTGCCGTACCTGCTGCTGGTCCCCCGGTACCCCGGCGATGGAGCGGCGCGGGCGGAAGATGCCTCCGCCTTCGGCGTCCTGGTCGTCGAGGGCGTCCGGGAAGTCGTCGAGGGCGTCCAGATCGACGGGCGACTCGAGTTCGACGGGGCCGTCCAGCATCGAGGCGGTCCGGCCGGGCAGCGTGACCGGCACCTGGGACAGGGCCGCCGTACGGCCCTCCTCGCCGTCCGTCTTCGAGGGGAGCGCCCGGTCGAGCCGGAAGCCCATGCCGTTCGTGTCGGGCACGTCGTCCGAGAGGAGCGCGTCCGGGACGAAGACCACCGCGGTGGTGCCGCCGTACGGGGACGGCTGCAGCGAGACGCGGACGTTCTGCCGCTGAGCGAGCCGGCTGACCACGAAGAGACCGAGCCGGTCGGTGTCCGAGAGTTCGAACTCGGGGGTCTCGGCGAGCCGCAGGTTGGCGTCGAGGAGCGCCTCCGCGGCCATGCCCAGGCCGCGGTCGTGGATCTCCAGGGTGAAGCCGTTGGCGACACGCTCGCCGAGCACCTGGACGGCCGTGTGCGGCGGCGAGAACACCGTGGCGTTCTCCAGGAGTTCGGCCACCAGGTGGGTGACGTCGGCGACCGCGGACCCGGTGACGGCCATCCGCGGCAGCCGCCGTACCTCGATGCGCTCGTAGTCCTCGACCTCGGCGACGGCGGCGCGTACGACGTCCATCAGCTGGACGGGTTTGCGCCACTGCCGGGACGGGGCGGCGCCGGAGAGGATCACCAGGCCCTCGGCGTGCCGACGCATACGGGTCGTCAGGTGGTCGAGGCGGAACAGGTCGGCGAGTTCGTCGGTGTCGTCGGTCCTGCGCTCCATGGTGTCGAGCAGGGTGAGCTGCTTGTGCAGCAGGACCTGGCTGCGGCGGGCGAGGTTCACGAAGACCTCAGAGACACCACTGCGCAGCTCGGACTGTTTGACGGCGGCCTCGACGGCGGCCCGCTGGAGGATGTTGAGGGCCTGGCTGACCTCGCCGATCTCGTTCTTCTCGTACTCCAGACGCGGGACCTCGGTCTCCACGTCGACCTGTTCGCCCGCGGAGAGGCGGCGCATCACGCTGGGCAGCCGTACGCCGGCCGTCTCGTGGGCCTCCTGGCGGAGCCGGCGCAGGTCGCGGACGAGGCTGCGGCCGATGCGTACGGACATGAACAGCGAGACCAGCAGAGCGCCCAGCCCCAGCACCCCGGCGATGCCGGCCTTGACGATGACGCCGATCGCGACGGGGCGCACCCGGTCCTGGAAGCGGTCGCTCGCCTGGGTGTTGAGCTTGTCGAGCCCGTCGAGGACATCGCCCGCGACGCCGTCCCAGCTCTTCGCGGTGACTCCGCGGGGCTCGCCGGGCGAGGAGGCGATGACGGACTGCTCGGCCACGCGCAGCGGTGCGGTGGAGGCGTTCTTCCAGTAGCGGTCGTAGCGTGCGCGCTCGGTGGTGGGCAGCAGCGGCAGGCCGACCTCGTACATGAGCGTGCGCTGGGCGACGAGGTCGGAGACGTCGCGGGCCTCCTCGCGGGTCACCCGGCCGACGACGAGGGCGGAGCCGAGGAGGGCGTCCTCACGGGCGAGCAGCTCACGGGCGCGCGACATGTTGACGAGGGCGCGGCCCTGCTTGTCCACGTCCACGTTGTCGAGGACCTGGAGGTTCGTCAGGAGGGTGTAACAGGGCTCCACCAGGCGGTTGTAGAGGTCGAGGGCCTGGAGGCGGGTGACGGTGCCGTCCTCGACGCTCTGGCGCAGCGGACCGACGCCGTCGAAGGCGTCCAGGATCGCGGTGAGCCGCTCGGTGGTCTCCGCGCCCATCTCGTCCCGCAGATCGCCGTCCTTGGCGTTCCTGCGGATCTTCGACACGACCTCGTCGGTGGCGGTCCGGGTGCGCCGCAGATCGGCGAGCGCCTCGGAGGCCCGGGGGTCGGCGAGATAGACGAGCGTCTGACGGCGCTCGTCCTGCAGGACGCTGATGACGTCCTCGGTCGGATAGCCGATCTCCTGGACGATGAACGTCGTGTCGAACAGCTGGTTGACCTCGCGTCCCGTGAGTACGGTGGCGAAGCCCCAGATCCCGGTCAGGGAAACCAGCGGCACGAGCAACAGCGCCACGATCTTCCGGCGGATGGACTTCCCGCGAAAGCGCATGGCCTCCCCCAGCTCGACCCCCGGCGACCGGGGGCACGCATGTGCGTCAACAAACGGCGTGAGCCTACTACCGACACAGTGGTATCTCGAAGGCCTGTCCGGACCGACTCGTTCCGGGACGGTAACAGGACATCGGCAGTTGTCCGTTCATTGCGGGAGATTGCCTCCCCGATTCCGACACGGGACACCGGACGCCATCCGGTCCGCATAGCGGGCCAGTTGGCCGGAATTTTACGGTCGGCGGGAATCTTCGGGTTACGTCGATCGTCTGTCTGTACGGAAGTTGGAGGCGGAATCGGCAGCAGGTGCCGCGTGCCGCGCCCAGGCAGCGTAAAACAGCGCAAGCCGGGCAGCCAATGGGGAGCCGGGGTTCTCGTGACTCCGGAGCAGGCGGTTGTCGGGCGGTTGGGGAGTGACGAGTTGATGGGCACGGCGGAGCGGCACGGGACAGCCGGGACGGGCGTCGCGGAAGCCACGGAGGCGCGGCGGGGTCCACAGGCACCGGATCACGACATACCGGCGGGCATCCCGATGAGGGCGGCCGAGGCGGAGCCCCCGGCAGGGGCCGAGGCGAAATCCGCGACGGAGTCGGCCAGGGGGGCCGAGCCGGTGGCGGAAGCGGTCGCGGAGGCGGAGCCGCGGGGCAGGACTCAGATCGAGGCAGAAGCCGCCTTGGAGGCCGCGGCGGAAGCCGAAGAGCAGGGGTACTACCGGCAGTTGTGGGTCGAGGAGCCCGCGACCAGGCGTCGGCTGCCCGATCCCGTACGGGCTTCCGCGGTGCGGGCCGTCATCATCATCGCCGTCACGCTGATCCAGGCGATGGTCGCCTTCCTGTGCACGCTGGCCGGTTCCTGGCTCGCGTTCCCCATGGTGCTGAGCAGCGTGGCGAGCACGGTGGTGGCCACCTGGGGCGCCCTGGACGTCTGGGTGACGCGCCAGGTGTGGAACCAGCGCAACGGCGTGGTGTCGGTGCCCAGCAGCACGGCCCGTGCCCTGCGGCGCGAGCGGCGCAGGGCACGGCGCCAGGAGCGCGCGTCGGAGCGGACCAAGGAGCGGATACGCCGGCAGGGCGGCGGCGCGGGCCAGTTGTCGCACTCCTAGAGGCGGCGCCCCCTGCTGGAAGGCGACGCCCCCCTTGGCCTCGGAAGCGCCCTTCGGCGTGCTGGAAGCGCCCCTCACCGAGCACTCCAGGGCGTTGCCACGGGGCGCGGCCGGGGCGGTAACCCTCCTCCCCCAGGACACGGCGACAGCCCTCCCCCGTCGGGGGTGGCCTCGCTAGGAGGCGGCCGCCTCCACCGTCACCCCGCGCCCGAGTTCACGCCGGGCACGCATGAACGGCGTGGGCGGTCCACGGAGAGCACCGCGGTCGTCCGGCCGTCCCGCTCGTACAGGGCGAGAAAGCCTCCCTCGTCGGGCGCGTCGTCGGTGACGCCGCCCTCCGCGATCCGGACGGTGTCGGTGTCGAGCCGCCGTCCTGCGAACTGGATCCGCGCTCCGTACTGGTCGGACCAGAAGTAGGGCAGCGGGCGCGCGGTCTCCGCCGTGTGTCCCGCGAGGAGGTTGCGCACGGCGACCCGGGGCTGTTCGGTGGCGCTGGTCCAGTGTTCGGCACGGGTACCGCCGACGCGGGCGACGTCACCGACGGCGACCACCTGGGGCAGACCGGTCACGCAGCCGTCGTCGCACAGCACTCCGTCGTGCAGTGCGAGCGTCGAGCCCGCCAGCCAGTCGGTGTTGGGGGTGGCCCCGATGCCGACGATCACGATGTCGGCGGGGAGCAGCCGGCCGTCGGCGAGTTCCACCCCGGTCACCGCGACCGTGCCACGCAGCCCGGCGACGCCGGTGCCCTTGACCAGGTCGACGCCGCCGCGCCGGTGCAGTCCGGCGCACACCGCGGCCATCTCCGGGCCGAGTTGGGGCACCAGCGGCAGCGGTGCGGCCTCGACGACGGTGACGTCGTGGCCGAGTCCCGCGCAGGAGGAGGCCGTCTCGGCGCCGATGAAGCCACCGCCGATGACCACGACACGCCGGGTGCCCGCGGCGAGTTCGGCACGCAGCGCACGCGCGTCGTCGAGGGTGCGCAGGGTGTGGACTCCGGCGAGTTCGCAGCCGGGGAGCCTGCGGGCGGAGGCTCCGGTGGCGATGACCACGCCGTCGGTGGAGACGGTGCGGCCGTCGCTCAGGAGGACGGTCCGGCCGCGCACGTCCAGGCCGCGGGCGCGGACGCCGAGCAGCCACTCGGCGTCGAGCTCGGTGGTCTCCTCGTCGTCGGAGAGAGCGAGTTGGTCCTCGCCGGACCGGCCGGTGAGGAAGTCCTTGGACAACGGGGGGCGGTCGTAGGGGCGGTGCGGTTCGTCCCCGACGACCACCAGCCGCCCGTCGAACCCCTGGGCACGCAGTTCCCGGGCCGCGTACAGCCCGGACAGCGAGGCCCCGACGACGGTCACGGTCCTCATGCCGCGGTGCCCTCCTCTTCGGCCGCCACTTCGGCGAACACTTCGGTCGCCACGTGGACGTGGACCATGCCGTCGTCGACGGTGACGCGGTGGGTGCGGACGGCCCGGCGTGCGGGAAGGCACGTCGGCCTGCCGGTGCGGAGATCGAATGACGCGGCGTGGAGCGGGCATTCGACCAGACAACCCTCCAGCCATCCCTCGGACAGGGACGCATCCTGGTGGGTGCAGGTGTCATCGATGGCGTACAGCTCGCCGTCGGCGTTGAACACGGCGATGGGCGGTGTGGTGTCGATACGGACGGATTCGCCCGCGGGGAGGTCATCAAGGCGGCAGACGGGAATCACGGGCCCCCCTCTCGGTCCAGGACCCACGGTCCTGGACCTCTCAGGTCCGGTCTGGTCCGAGACCTTCCCGGTCACGGACTCTTCGGTAACATGATGTTTCGTATGGCGCACGAGGGAGCGCTATGCGCAACAGAATCCGCGCGGGATGCCCGTCACGTCAAGGGCTTCCGGCAGATGCGGCTCAATCCGGGCCGCCAGGTGGTGAGAGTTGAGTTATGACCCGCACGCAGAAGCAGGCTGACCGCACAGAGGAGACACCCGGGAAGCAGAGCAGGGGCGCAGGGAGCGCCGTCCAGTCCGTGGACCGCGCCGTGAGCGTGCTGGAGATCCTCGCCCGGCTCGGCGAGGCGGGCGTCACCGAGATCGCCGACGAGCTGGAGGTGCACAAGTCCACCGCCTTCCGGCTCCTCGGAGTGCTGGAGAACAGGGGACTGGTCGCCCAGGCCAAGGATCGCGGGAAGTATTACCTGGGCGCCGGCGTACTACGCCTGGCGGGGGCGGCGGCAGTGCGCCTGGACATCTCCCAGGAGGGAGTGCCCGTGTGCCGCGAACTCGCGGACGAGGTGGGCGAGACCGTCAACATCGCGGTGCTCGACGACAACGCGGCGGTCAACATCATGCAGGCCCGCGGCGCCGCGTCCGTGACCGCGCAGAACTGGCTGGGCAGACGCACCCCACTGCACGCCACGTCCAGCGGAAAGGTGCTGCTGGGGCATCTGCCGCCGACCCTGCGGGAAGGACTGCTGGCCAGACCGCTCCCGCGCTTCACCGAGCGCACGATCACCGGTACGGCCGCGCTGCGCGGCGAGCTGGAGGCCGTGGTGGAGCAGGGGTACGCGTTCGCCCTGGAGGAGCTGGAGCTGGGGCTGGCCGCGACAGCCGCCCCGGTGCGCGCCCACGACGGGAAGGTGATCGGCGCGATCAGCGTCTCGGGTCCGGTGTACCGGCTGGATTCGGACCACCTGCCCGATCTCGCCAAGCGCACGGTGGCAGCCGCCGCCGACCTGTCGCGCCGGATGGGATACGGCTTCTGACGGAAGCGGGACCGGACGCGGACCGGAGCCGGAGACCGGACGCCGGAGGGACACGGCACGAAACGCGGGGCCAGGAACACCTGACCCCGCGTTTCTGTGTGTCGGACAGATTTCGTGCCGCCCGTTCCTTTTGCCAAGGATTAACCCGCACCTCTTGACGGCCCCTTGGCGGCGTTCTCACTATGTTCCTCATCGCGCAACCCATAGTGCATTGCGCAACAGCAGAGGAGCTTGGTCGTGCCACACGAGGTCCGTGCCGTAGTCGCTGTGAAGAAGGGCGCACCCGTCGAGGTGCAGACGATCGTCGTTCCCGACCCGGGTCCGGGCGAGGTGCTCGTCTCCGTGCAGGCCTGCGGGGTCTGCCACACGGATCTGCACTATCGGGAGGGCGCGATCAACGACGACTTCCCGTTCCTGCTGGGCCATGAGGCGGCCGGCACGATCGAGGCGATCGGCGAGGGCGTCACCGACCTGGCCCCCGGCGACTATGTGGTGCTCGCCTGGCGGGCCCCCTGCGGTTCGTGTCGCTCCTGTCGCCGGGGCCGTCCCTGGTACTGCTTCGACTCGCGCAACGCCACCCAGCCGATGACCCTTCTGGACGGCACCCCGCTCAGCAACGCCCTCGGTATCGGCGCCTTCGCCGAGAAGACCCTGGTCGCGGCCGGACAGGCGGTGAAGATCGACCCCGCGGCCCGGCCCGAGGCCGCGGGCCTGATCGGCTGCGGTGTGATGGCCGGCTACGGAGCGGCCGTGAACACCGGCAATGTCGGCCGCGGTGACACGGTCGCCGTGATCGGCTGCGGCGGAGTCGGCAACGCGGCCATCGCGGGCGCCTGCCTCAACGGTGCCATGAAGGTCATCGCCGTCGACATCGACGACAAGAAGCTCGACCAGGCGGAGAGGTTCGGCGCCACCCACACGGTCAACTCCCGCGGCACCGATCCCATCGAGGCCGTACGCGCGCTCACCGACGGCTTCGGCGTGGACATCGCCATCGACGCCGTGGGCCGCCCGGAGACCTTCACGCAGGCCTTCTACATGCGCGACCACGCGGGTCTGCTGGTCCAGGTCGGCGTCCCGTCGCCGGACATGAAGGTCGAGCTCCCGCTGATCGACGTGTTCTCCCGGGGCGGCGCGATCAAGTCCTCCTGGTACGGCGACTGCCTGCCCAGCCGCGACTTCCCGTTCCTCATCGACCAGTACCTGTACGGCCTGCTGGACCTCAACGCCTTCGTCACGGAGACCATCGCGCTCGACCAGGTCGAGGAGGCCTTCGCCAAGATGCACCGCGGCGAGGTGCTGCGCTCGGTGGTGGTCATGTGAGCGCCCGGGGGACCGTACGGATCGAGCGAGTGGTCACCTCCGGCACGTTCAGCCTCGACGGCGAGACCTTCGACGTCGACAACAACGTCTGGCTGGTCGGCGACGACGAGGAGGTGCTGATCGTCGACGCCGCCCACGACGCCCGTACGATCCACGAGGCCACCGCGGGCCGCCGGGTGACGGCGATCGTGTGCACCCATGCGCACGACGACCACGTCGACGCGGCGGCCGAGCTGGCCGGGCTGACCGGCGCGCCGGTGCTCCTGCACCCCGACGACCACGAGCTGTGGTCCGCCACGCACCCCGACCGCAAGCCGGACGGCGAGCTCTCCGACGGACAGCGGATCGGCGTCGCCGGGATCGAGCTCCAGGTGATCCACAACCCCGGGCACACCTGGGGCAGCTGCTCCCTGTACGCCACGTTCCTCGACGCGGTCTTCACCGGGGACACCCTCTTCAACGGCGGTCCCGGCGCCACCGGCCGCTCCTACTCCGACCGGCCGACCATCGAGGCCTCCATCCGCAACCGGCTGCTCACGCTGCCCGGCGACACGGACGTCCACACCGGACACGGCGAGGACACCACGATCGCCGCCGAACGCCCCAACGTCCCCGCTCCATAGACGCGTTCACCTCTCCGCTCCAAAAGCGCGTTCACCCCGCCACGACAACCCCCACCACGACAAGGAGGGGCATGTCCAGCACGCCCGAAACGAACCCCCGCGTGGTCATCGTGGGCGCCGGCATCGTCGGCTGTTCCCTCGCCGACGAGCTCACCGCCCGCGGCTGGACCGACGTCACCGTCCTCGAACAGGGACCGCTGCCCGCTCCCGGCGGCTCCACCTCGCACGCGCCGGGCCTGGTCTTCCAGACGAGCCCGTCGAAGACCCTGACCGCCTTCGCCCGGTACACGGTCGAGAAGTTCAACTCCCTCGAAGTGGACGGGGTCTCCTGCTTCAACCCGGTTGGTGGCCTGGAACTGGCGACGACTCCCGAGCGGCTCGCGGAGCTGCACCGCAGGGCCGGATACGCCGCTTCCTGGGGCATCCGCGGCGAGATCGTGAGCGCGTCGCGGTGCAAGGAACTCTGGCCCCTCATCGACGAGTCGGCCGTCCTCGGCGGCTTCCACACCCCCGACGACGGACTGGCCCGCGCGCTGCTCGCGGCCCGCGCCCAGCTGACCCGGGCCGAAAGCCGCGGCGCCCGCTTCCTGGACCGGCACACGGTCACCGGGATCGAGCAGGAGGACGGCAGGGTCACCGCGGTCGTCACCGACCGGGGCACCTTCCCCGCCGACCACGTGGTCTCGGCGGCCGGTTTCTGGGGCCCGGTCATCGGCCGCATGGCCGGCGTCGACGTACCCCTGCAGCCGCTCGCCCACCAGTACGCGAGGACCAGGCCCCTCCCCGAACTGGCCGGGGCCACCGAAGAGGCCTCGAAGCCCATCCTCCGCTTCCAGGACCGCGACCTCTACTTCCGCGAGCACACCGACCGCATCGGCATCGGCAGCTACGCGCACAAGCCGCTCCCCGTCGAACCGTTCGCGGTCCTCGACTACGACGAGGCGCGCGCGAACGACATGGAGATGCCGTCCTCGTTCCCCTTCACCGAGGAGGACTGGGCGCCGAGCTGGGACGACTGCCGCCAACTGATGCCGGCCCTGCGCGAGGCGGAGATCGAGGAGGGCTTCAACGGAGTCTTCTCCTTCACGCCCGACGGCATGCCCGTCCTCGGCGAGTCCCGTGCGCTGCGCGGCTTCTGGCTGGCGGAGGCCGTATGGGTCACGCACTCGGCCGGAGTCGCCAAGGCGGTGGCCGAGTGGATGGTCGACGGCCGCCCGGAGACCGACGCCCACGAGTGCGACCTCACCCGTTTCGAGGACGCCCAGCGCTCCCCCTCGTACATCAAGGACCGGGGTTCGCAGCAGTTCGTCGAGGTGTACGACGTGCTGCACCCGCTCCAGCCGATGGAGCAGCCGCGTCCACTGCGGGTCAGCCCCTTCTACGCCCGCCAGCAGGAACTGGGCGCGTACTTCCTGGAGGGCGGTGGCTGGGAGCGCCCGCACTGGTACGAGGCGAACGCCCCGCTCGTCGACGCCCTCGGCCCGCTCCCCGAGCGCGACGCCTGGTCGGCGCGCTACTGGTCGCCGATCGCGGCGGCCGAGGCGAGGGCGACCCGCGAGAAGGTCGCCCTCTACGACATGACCCCCCTGCGCCGCCTTGAGGTCACCGGCCCCGGAGCCCTCGACTTCCTGCACGGCATGACCACCAACAACCTCCGCAAGAAGCCCGGGGCGGTCACGTACACCCTGCTCCTGGACGAGACGGGCGGCGTACGTTCCGACCTCACCGTCGCGCGGCTCGGCCCCGACCGCTTCCAGGTGGGCGCCAACTCCCCCGCCGACCTGGACTGGCTGGCCCGGCACGCCCCCGGTGGGGGCACCTCCCGCTCGAGCGCAGCCGAGAGTGGGGGAGTGCAGATCCGGGACATCACCTCCGGCACCTGCTGCATCGGCGTCTGGGGGCCGCTCGCCCGCGACCTCGTCCAGCCGCTGACCCGCGACGACTTCTCGCACGAGGGCTTCGGCTACTTCCGCGCGAAGGAGACGTACCTCGGCCATGTCCCGGTCACCGCCATGCGCCTGAGCTACGTCGGCGAGCTGGGCTGGGAGCTCTACACCTCCGCCGACCTGGGGCTCCGCCTCTGGGACACGCTCTGGGAGGCGGGTCAAGAGCACGGTGTGATCGCCGCCGGGCGCTCCGCCTTCAACAGCCTGCGGCTGGAGAAGGGCTACCGCGCCTGGGGTGTCGACATGACCGACGAGCACGACCCGTACGAGGCGGGGGTCGGCTTCGCCGTCCGCCTGGACAAGGGGGACTTCACGGGGATGGCGGCACTGGAGGCCCGGGGCGAGCCCCGGCGCCGGCTCACGCCGCTGCTCCTCGACGACCCGGCGTCCGTGGTCCTCGGAAAGGAGCCGGTGTACGTGGACGGCTCCCCCGCGGGCTACGTCACCAGCGCGTCGTACGGATACACGCTGGGCCGGTGTGTCGCGTACGCCTGGCTGCCCGTGCTCCCCACCGGGGCGAGTGTGCATGTCGAGTACTTCGGCGAGAAGGTGCCCGCGACCGTGGCCGAGGAGCCGCTCTTCGATCCGAAGATGACCCGCATCCGACGTTGATCGCAAGCTCTGGAGGTCCCCTGTGTCCCCTACCTACGACGTGATCGTCATCGGTCTCGGCGGGATGGGCAGTGCTGCCGCCCACCATCTGTCCTCGCGCGGTGTGCGGGTGCTCGGGCTGGAGAAGTTCGGGCCGGTGCACAACCGCGGTTCCAGTCACGGTGGTTCGCGGATCACCCGGCAGTCCTACTTCGAGGACCCGGCGTACGTACCGCTGCTGCTGCGCGCTTACGAGCTGTACGAGGACGTGGAGCGGGCCACCGGCCGGGACGTCGCGACACTGTGCGGCGGTGTGATGGTCGGGCCTCCCGACTCGCTGACCGTCTCGGGTTCGCTGCGCTCGGCCAAGCAGTGGGACCTGCCCCACGAGATGCTGGACGCGGCCGAGATCCGCCGCCGCTTCCCGACGCTCAACCCGAAGCACGACGAGGTCGCGCTCTACGAGAAGAAGGCCGGCCTGGTCCGCCCCGAGAACATGGTCGCGGCCCATCTCCAGCTCGCCACCCGGCAGGGCGCAGACCTGCACTTCGACGAGCCGATGACCCGCTGGGAGCCGTACCGGGACGGGGTTCGCGTCCACACGGCCGAGAACACGTACACCGCGAGCCAGTTGGTGATCTGCCCGGGTGCCTGGGCGCCCCAGCTGCTCACCGACCTCGGGGTGCCGTTCAGCATCGAGCGGCAGGTCATGTACTGGTTCCAGCCGAAGGGCGGGGTCCGGCCGTTCCTGCCCGAGAACCATCCGATCTACATCTGGGAGGACGCGGACGACGTCCAGGTCTACGGCTTCCCGTCCATCGACGGGCCGGAGCTGGGCGCCAAGGTCGCCTTCTTCCGCAAGGGCGTCGAGTGCACCCCGGAGAACATCGACCGCACGGTCCACGAGGACGAGATCCAGGCGATGGCGGACCACATGTCCCGCTGCATCCCGGACCTGCCCGGCACCTTCCTCAAGGCCGCCACCTGCATGTACTCCAACACCCCGGACGAGCACTTCGTCCTCGCCCGGCATCCCGCGCACCCGGAGTCCGTGACCGTGGCCTGCGGGTTCTCCGGGCACGGATTCAAGTTCGTGCCGGTCGTCGGCGAGATCCTCGCCGATCTGGCCCTCACGGGCACCACCGCTCACCCGATCGGCCTGTTCGACCCCCACCGCCTCGCCGCCGCGCCCGCCTGAGGAGCACGCACGTGACGACGACCCCCGTCTCCCCCGCCCCCGCCTCCGCCCCCGGTCAGCTGCCGCCCAGCCTGATCGCCACCCTTCCGGGGCACTACTACACCGACCCGGAGATCTTCCGGCAGGAGCAGGAACGGCTCTTCGAGTCGATGTGGTTGTGCGCTGTCCGCGGCGCCGACCTGGCCAAACCGGGCGCGTTCCGTACGGTCCAGGTCGGTCGCGAGAGCGTCCTGATCACCCGCTCCCGCACCGGTGAGCTGCGCGCGTTCCTGAACGTCTGCCGCCACCGCGGGGCCCGTCTCTGTCTGGAGGAGGCCGGCGAGGTCCGGCGCAATCTCCAGTGCCCGTACCACGCGTGGACGTACGACCTCGACGGCAAGCTGATCGCGGCGCCGAACCTGGTGAAGATGCCGGACGTCGACCGGACGGAGTACGGCCTGGTCAAGGTCGCGCTGCGGGAGTGGCTCGGCTACGCCTGGGTCTGTCTGGCCGACGAGCCGCCGTCCTTCGAGGAGACGGTGATGGGCGCGGCCGTGGAGCGGCTCGGGAACGTGGCGGCCATCGAGCACTACAGCACGGAGAACCTCGCCCTCGGAAAACGCATCACCTATGACGTGAAGGCGAACTGGAAACTGATCGTCGAGAACTTCATGGAGTGCTACCACTGCGCGACGATCCACCCCGAGCTCACCGACGTCCTCCCGGAGTTCGCCGACGGCTACGCGGCCCAGTACTACGTGGGGCACGGCGCCGAGTTCGGCGAGGAGGTCAAGGGCTTCACCGTCGACGGCAGCGAGGGATTCGGGAGACTTCCCGAGGTCGCGGAGGATCAGGACCGTCGTTACTATGCGATAACGGTCAAACCAACCGTGTTCATCAATCTCGTCCCCGACCATGTCATCCTGCACCGCATGTTCCCCCTCGCCGAGGACCGGACGATCGTGGAGTGCGACTGGCTCTACGCACCCGAGGTCGTCGAGTCGGGCGCCGATGTGTCGAAGTCCGTGGAACTCTTCCACCGGGTCAACGCCCAGGACTTCGAGGCCTGCGAGCGTACGCAGCCCGCGATGGCGTCCCGCGCCTACCGGAGGGGCGGGGTGCTGGTGCCCACCGAGCACCACATCGGGATTTTCCACGAGTGGCTCATTGGCATGCTGGGAGGCATGGATGGCTGATCTCTATATCGGCGGCACGTGGACGAGCGCGCGGGAGAAGGGCACCCGCGAGATCCGCTGTCCGGCCGACGGTTCACTCGTCGCCGTCGTGGACGAGGCGGGCCCCCAGGACACGGCCGACGCGATCGCGGCCGCGCGCCGCGCCTTCGACGACGGCCCCTGGCCCCGGACGCCCCCGAACGAGCGCGGCGACCTGCTGCTCCGGGTCGCCGACCTGCTCGCCCGCGACAAGGACGTACTCGCCCGGGCGGAGTCCCTCGACACCGGCAAGCGCCTGGTGGAGAGCGAGTACGACATCGACGACATCGAGAACTGCTTCCGCTACTTCGGCCGGCTCGTCGCGAGCGAGTCCGGCCGGGTCGTGGAGACGGGCACGGAGGGCGTCGACAGCCGGGTCGTATACGAACCGGTCGGTGTCTGCGCGCTGATCACCCCCTGGAACTATCCGCTGCTCCAGACGGCGTGGAAGGTCGCCCCGGCGCTCGCCGCGGGCAACACCTTCATCCTCAAGCCGAGCGAGCTGACCCCGCACACCGCGATCCATCTGATGCGCCTCCTGGAGGAGGCCGGGGTGCCCGCCGGCGTGGCGAACCTGGTCCTCGGCGCCGGTCCCGAGGCCGGCGCTCCGCTGGGCGACCATCCGGACGTGGACCTGGTGTCCTTCACCGGCGGTCTGCAGACCGGCCGCAGACTCATGGCCGCGGCGGCCGGGACGGTGAAGAAGGTCGCCCTCGAACTGGGCGGCAAGAACCCGAACATCGTCTTCGCCGACGCCGACTTCGAGACGGCCGTCGACATGGCGTTGACGGCCGTCTTCCTGCATTCCGGGCAGGTCTGCTCGGCCGGGGCCCGGCTCCTCGTCGAGGACTCGCTGCACGACCGGTTCGTCGACGAGGTCGTCCGCAGGGCCCGGCAGATCAGGCTGGGCGGACCGTTCGACGAGCAGGCACAGACCGGTCCGCTGATCTCGGCGGCCCACCGGGAGAAGGTCGAGGCGTACGTCGCCAAGGGCCTGGAGGAGGGCGCGGTCCTGCGCTGCGGCGGGGAACGCCCGGCGGATCCTCCGCACCCGGACGGCTTCTACTACCCGCCGACCGTGCTCGACGAGTGCTCCGGCCCGATGTCGGTCGTCCAGGAGGAGTCCTTCGGGCCCGTGCTGACCGTGGAGCGGTTCACGGACGAGGCGGAGGCGGTGCGGCTGGCCAACGACACGATCTACGGTCTCGCCGGCGGGATCTTCACCTCGGACGAGGCGAAGGCCCAGCGGGTCGCGTCCGCGCTGCGGATCGGCACCATCTGGATCAACGACTACCACCCGTACGTCCCACAGGCCGAGTGGGGCGGTTACAAGCAGTCCGGGTTCGGGCGGGAGCTCGGTCCTGCCGGTCTCGCCGAGTACCGCGAGACCAAACACATCTGGCGCACGACCAATCCCAGTCCACAGGGCTGGTTCTCCTGATCCATGCCCCAGGGCCGGTTCTCCGGATCCTTCGCAAAAAACCGGCACTCCTCATGGTCAGAACCACTGGCGAGCACCGTAAGATCCAGCCTTCTTCACCCTGAGATCCAGCACCCGCGCACCAACGACCCCGCACGAGCCGCACTCCCCTCCCGCCCGGGAGAACTCCCCCTTCCCAGGAGGCGCCTCATGACCACCACCGCTCAACCACCTGAGAAACACAGTAACGACGACTCCGAGCTCAACGAGTTCGGCTACAAGCCCGAACTGAAGCGCACGCTCGGCAATTTCCACACCTTCGCCGCCGGTATCAGCTACATCTCCATCCTCACCGGCACCTTCCAGCTCTTCTACTTCGGTTACGGCAGCGGCGGGCCCGCCTACTGGTGGTCCTGGCCCATGGTCTTCGTCGGCCAGTTCATGGTCGCGCTCTGCTTCGCCGAACTCGCCGCGCGCTATCCGGTGGCCGGCTCCGTCTACAACTGGTCCAAGAAGGTGGGCAACCCGCACATAGGCTGGCTGGCGGGCTGGACGATGCTGATCGCCTCGATCGTGTCGATCGCGGCCGTGGCCCTTGCGTATCAGTTGACGCTTCCCCAGATCTCTTCCACGTTCCAGTTCGTGGGCGACGGCACCGGCAAGTACGACGTCGCCACCAACGCCGTGCTGCTGGCCTCCGTGCTCATCGTCTTCACCACCCTGGTGAACGCCCTCGGCGTGAAGCTGATGGCCCGGATCAACACGGCGGGCGTCTTCATCGAGCTGATCGCCACCGTCGTGCTGATCGTGCTGTTCGCCGTGCACATCACCCGTGGACCGGGGGTCGTGCTGGAGACCAACGGCACGGGAGCGGGCCAGCCCGGCGGCTACTTCGGCGCGTTCCTGATCGCGTCGCTGGCGTCCGCGTACGTGATGTACGGCTTCGACACGGCCGCCTCGCTCGGCGAGGAGTCCCTCGACCCGTCGCGCAACGCGCCGCGCGCGATCCTCCGCGCCATCGTCGCCTCGTTCATCCTCGGCGGGCTCATCCTGCTGCTCGCGCTGATGAGCGTGTCCAGCCTGAAGGGCGACAAGCTGTCCACGGACGGTCTGCAGTACGTCGTCCTCAACGTGCTCGGCGAGGACGCGGGCAAGGCCATGCTGTGGTGCGTGTTCATCGCGGTCACCGTGTGCGCCCTGGCCGTTCACACGGCGGCGATCCGGCTGGCCTTCGCGATGTCCCGCGACAACAACCTGCCCGCCTCCGCCAAGCTGGCCAAGGTCCACCCGCGCTTCCAGACCCCGATCCTGCCCGCGGTGATCATCGGCATCCTGGCGCTGGCGATCCTGGTGGTCAACATCCGCCAGCCGCAGATCTTCACCGTGGTCACCAGTATCGGCATCATCCTGATCTACCTCGCGTATCTGCTGGTCACCGGGCCCATGCTGGTGGCCAGGCTGCGCGGCAAGTGGCAGCCCGCGGGCGACGGCAAGTTCTCGCTCGGCCGCTGGGGACTGCCCGTCAACATCGTCGCCGTGGTGTGGGGCGCGGCCATGATGATCAACCTGATCTGGCCGCGCGCCGCGGTCTACAACGCGGCCGCCCCATACCACTGGTATCTGCGCTGGGGTGCCGTCCTGTTCGTCGGCATCGTGATGGGCGGCGGTTTCGCCTACTACTGGTTCGTGCAGCGGCACCGCACCGGAGTGCTCGCCGAGCACCAGTACAAGGCCCCCGACACGCCTCTTCCGCCCTCCTCTCCCGCGGCCACCCCGACGGCCGACTGAGCGCCCGACCCGAAGGCAGAACGTCGCAAGGACTCAAGGAGGTCAACTCCCCATGAACGAAGACGAGTTCGACTACGTCGTGGTCGGCGGAGGCACCGCGGGCAATGTGGTCGCGGCCCGGCTCTCCGAGGACCCGTCCGTCACGGTGTGCGTCCTGGAGGCGGGGCCCAGCGACGTCGGTGACGACGACGTCATGAAGCTGGAACGCTGGATGGGACTCCTTGAGTCCGGCTACGACTGGGACTACCCGGTCGAGCCGCAGGCCAGCGGCAACAGCTTCATGCGGCACGCCCGCGCCAGGGTGCTCGGCGGCTGTTCCTCGCACAACTCCTGTATCGCCTTCTGGGCACCGGCCGAGGACCTGGACGGCTGGGCGGCAGCGGGCTGTACGGGCTGGAGCGCGGCCGAGCTCTTCCCGCTCTACCAGCGGCTGGAGAACAACGACGCTCCCGGCGAGCACCACGGGCGCACCGGCCCGGTGAAGCTGCGCCAGCTGAAGGGCAACGACCCTTGTGGCACCGCCCTGTTGGAGGCCTGCGCCCAGGCCGGCATCCCGACCACCCCGTTCAACACCGGAAAGACGGTCGTGCGCGGGGCCAACTGGTTCCAGATCAACTCCGACGAGAACAACATCCGCCAGTCCTCGTCGGTCGCCTATCTGCACCCGATCCTCGGCAAGCGTCCGAACCTGGACGTACGGACCGGGGTGCGGGCCAAGAAGCTCGTGCTCGACGGGCGGCGCTGCGTGGGCGCCGAGTACCTGGACCCGGACCTGATCCACACCCGGACGGTACGGGCCAGGCGCGAGGTGATCGTGTCCTGCGGCTCCATCGACAGCGCGAAGCTGCTGATGCTGTCGGGCATCGGGCCCGCCGGGCATCTGCGTGAGGTGGGTGTCGACGTGGTGGTGGACTCGGCCGGCGTGGGCGAGAACCTTCAGGACCACCCCGAGGGCGTCATCATGTGGGACGCCAAGCAGCCCATGACGACCACCTCAAGCCAGTGGTGGGAGGCGGGCATCTTCTACGACACCGAACCGGGCCTGGACCGCCCGGACTTGATGTTCCACTACGGCTCGGTCCCGTTCGACATGAACACGGCCCGGTGGGGCTATCCGACCTCCGAGAACGCGTTCTGTCTCACGCCGAACGTGACGAGCGCGAAGTCGCGCGGCACGGTGCGGCTGCGGACGCGCGACTTCCGGGACAAGCCCAAGGTCGACCCGCGGTACTTCACGCACGAGCACGACGCGCGCGTGATGACGTTCGGGCTGAAGCTGGCCCGGCGTATCGCGGAGCAGCCCGCGCTGAGCGGGTGGGCCGGGGCCGAGCTGGCACCCGGGCCGGATGTCCGCACGGACGACGAGCTGCTCGACTACATCCACAAGACGCACAACACCGTCTATCACCCGTCGTGCACGGTGAAGATGGGTGCGGACGACGACGCCTCGGCGCCGCTCGACGCGCGTTTGCGGGTCAAGGGGATCGAGGGGCTGCGGGTCGCGGACGGGTCCGTGATGCCGGATCTTGTGGCGGTCAATCCGTGCATCACGACCATGATGATCGGCGAGAAGTGCGCTGATCTTTTGAAGGAGGACGCCCTGTAAGGGGTTGTGGGGAGCTGCGGGTCCGTTGTGGCTGGTCGCGCAGTTCCCCGCGCCCCTCAGGGGGCGCTCGGCGCCGGACGCTTGTACATGCGGGTCGCCGTGATCTCGGTGTGCACCGCCTCCCCGGCGGGAGCCTCCCGCGGCAGGCCCGGCCGGAGGTGTTCCTCCACGCTGATGTACTTCAGCCCGGCGCGGAGGTCCGCGTCGTTGCGGAGGCGGATGACCAGAGGGAACTCCGCAAGCGCGGTCGTGTCGAACAGGCCCGTGGTGTAGAGGAGTTGGACACCGAGGGCGTCCGACACGGCCCGCTGGAGCTCCAGCAGGTACGTCGCGTTGGCGCGGCCGATCGGGTTGTCCAGGAAGAGCGTGCCGGCATGCCGGTGCTTGTCGCTGCGGCCCCGGTCGTTCGAGCGCAGGGCCGCCATCGTGCAGTACAGCGCGATCGCGGCGGTGAGCAGCTGGCCGCCGGAGAACACGTCGCCCATCTGTCCGACGGGCACCCGCTCAGCGCGCAGTACGGCGTCTGGCTTGAGGATCTCGACTGCGACGCCCTTGGGCTGGAGGGCCGCGCTGACCCCTCTGAGCAGCAGGGACATTCCGTCGCGGCGCATGTCGGAGTTCTTCTTGACGGCCGCGCGGGTCGCCTCGTCGACGACCTCGCCGAGCCGCTCGGCGAGCGTGGCCTGGTCGGGCTCCTCGAAGCGGATGCGCAGGAACTCCTGCCCCGACCACTCCCCGAGCCCTTCGGGGAGCCGCGACAGCCGCTGGGCCGACCTGAGCGTGGCGAGCGCGGACTCGACGAGCCCGCGCAGCCGGTCGACGATCGAGTCGCGGTTGCGCTCCAGCTGCTCCAACTCGTCGGTGAGGACCCGGAGTCGGGGTGCGAAGGCGTCCGCCCACTTCTGCGCGTGCTCGGGCAGGGAGGATGCCGGCAGCTCACGGATCTGCTGGCGGGCGGGCGTGCGCACCTGCTCGTAGCGCGTGGAGTTGGCGTGCCGTACAAGTACGTCGCTCGCCTCGCGCACCGAGGTCTCGGCGGCGGTGAGGTCGGCCGCGCAGCCGCGCAGGGAGCGGCGGGACTCGGCGGCGGAGTGCCGGGCCTCTTCGAGGGTGCCGGGGTAGGGCTCGGGCTCCTCGTGCTCCTCGTCCGCGTGCTCCCTGAGTAGGTCCCGGAGCAGGGCGGCCGTCTCGTCGAAACCGCCCGCCGCGTCCTCGGCGGCGCGGTGGGCGTCGAGCAGTTCGGCGTGGGCCGCGCGCGCCTGGCTCAACGCCTCGGTGCGGGAGGCGAGTTCACCGGTGGCGGTGCGCAGCAGGCTCTGTGCGTGCTCGGCGTCGCGCGGGACCAGGTCCTCGGGCAGCTCGGTGTGCGCCTCACCGTCCTCGGGCGCGTGCCGCTCGGCCTCGCCCCGCAGCCGTCCGAGCTGCTCGCTCGCGGTCGACATACGCGTTTCCAGAAGCTGGACCAGTTCCTCGGCACGGGCCGAGGCGGCCTGCCGTGAGGGTCCGTCGGAGCCGTCGGTCGACTCCAGGAGCTGGGCGGCGCGCGTACGCACCTTGTTGCTCAGCCGCTCCAGCTCGGCGAGCGCCGCGCTCTCGTCGCTCTCGGCCCGGGACTGCTCGGCCCGCAGGTCGGCGCCGACGCCGACCTGCTCGTAGAGCTGGGAGGCGGCGCGGTAGGAGATCG